>NZ_AUNJ01000462.1 GCF_000447775.1 Bacteriovorax sp. DB6_IX | reverse complement strand
CACCACCTTTATTATTAGCGACTGTGATCACTTCCATGTAACGCTCCTTGTCTTGGTCCTACCCTTGACCAATTTTGTATGTATCTATTTAAAATGGTAGAAAATTCATCACACAACGTCAAAAAAAAAGATGTACTTAAAAATACTCAAAAAGTACGCGGGTCCTTTTTGAGACTCTACGCGTCTTAAAAGCTCTCCTGTACCCTATGGACATTAGGTGTATACTTTACTAAATTCCAGAACTACACAACGATTTGAGTCAACAAGGGGACTAATATGATCAACTCTATGAACGCAACAGAACTAAAAAACCTCATCGATAATAATGATGAATTCATCTTAGTAGACTGTAGAGAACAAGGTGAATGGAACGAAGGTCATATTAAAGAAGCAATTTTTATTCCTCTAAGTAACTTTCAAGAACTTTGGGGTGACAAACTAACTAATAAAGATGCCAAAATCGTTATGCAATGTAGAAGTGGAAAGAGAAGTCTTAATGCTTGTATGTTACTTATGCATGAAGGATTCACTAACCTTCACAACTTAGAAGGTGGAATTCTTGATTGGCAAGCAAATGGGTACGAAGTCGTACAAGACTAATTAAGGATAGAATATGCTCGATCTCTTTAACAAAGAAGACGATTACAAACCAACAATCAGTGAAGCTGAACTTAATGACGAACAAGTCATTGAAGAAATCCATAAGATCAGAAAAGAACTTGGAGATAAGGTTGTCGTTCTTGGACACCACTATCAACAAGATGACGTTATCGAATTTGCTGACTACAAAGGCGACTCGCTAAAGCTTGCTCAAGATGCAGCGAATCTAGATAGTCCCTATGTTGTCTTCTGTGGCGTCCACTTTATGGCCGAAACAGCGGATATGTTAACGAGGCCTGATCAAAAAGTTATTCTTCCTGATATGAATGCTGGTTGTTCTATGGCCGACATGGCCAATCGTGAAGAGATCGATAAATCTTGGGAATACATTAAATCAAGTACTAAAGATAAAATTGTCCCTATTACTTATATCAACTGTGCTGCCACACTGAAGTCATTCGTCGGTGAGAACGGTGGTACAATCTGTACTTCATCTAATGCTCGTTCAATTATTGAATGGGCCTTTACTCAAGGTGAAAAACTACTTTTCTTCCCTGATCAGCACCTTGGAAGAAATACATGTTACGAAATGGGAATCCCATTAGAAGACATGGTTATTTATAATCCAAATATGCTCAATGGTGGTCTTACTCCAGAACAAATTGATAAAGCTAAAGTTATTCTCTGGTATGGTTACTGCTCAGTTCACCAAGGGTTCTCTGCCGAGCAAGTTAAGAAGATAAAGTCAGAAAGACCAGACGTCACAGTCATTGTTCACCCTGAGTGCAACTTTGAGACTGTAGACGCATCTGATGATAATGGGTCAACAGCTTATATTATCAACAAGATTAAAGAGGCTCCTGCTGGAAGTAAATTTGCAGTTGGTACAGAGATCAACCTTGTTAATAGACTCGCTGCTGAGTTCCCTGACAAAGAAATCTTCTCACTTTCTCCTTACCAATGTCTCTGTACAACAATGTATAGAGTTAGACCGCGTTGGCTGCTTGCCAGCTTCCGTGCGATAAAGGAGAATAAACCTATAAATGTGATTACAGTAGACGATGAAACAAAGAAACATTCTTTGACGGCGCTGAATCGCATGCTTGAATTAAGCAAGTAACGACACGGGAGAGACACATATGATTTACGCGGACTACAATGGAAGTGCTCCGTTATGCCAAGATGTTAGAGACTATCTTATTAAAAGGCTAACAGACGGACCTTACGCAAATCCAAACGCAATTCATCACCTAGGAAGTAAAGTACTTATGGCCATGGAAAACGCCAGAAGTGTTTGTGCTAAAACACTAGGCGCTGATTTCAAACAAGTTATCTTTAATTCAGGTGCCACAGAAGGAATTTCAACAGCATTTCACTCAGTCATGACTGAAACTTCTAAGAAGAGAATTATTATTTCAGGAATTGAGCACTCGGCAACTGTTAACACTGCTAAATACTACGCTGACTCACAAGGTTGTGAAGTTATAGCAATTAAGACAAAACCAAATGGAATTATTGATCTAGAAGATCTCGAAGCTCATATCAATGATGATACAGCTGTTGTCTCAATTATGGCCGCAAATAATGAAACAGGTGTTATTCAACCCTACCTAGAAATTTCAAAGCTTTGTAATGAAAAAGGTGTTCCATTTATTTGTGACACAACTCAGTTTATTGGAAAGACACTTTTTCACTTTAAGAACTGTGGTGCAGATTATGCAGTAATGTCAGGACATAAAATTGGTGCAATGACAGGAACAGGAATTCTTCTAGCTAAAGATCCTGAAAGAGTTAAGCCTATTATTATTGGTGGCGGACAAGAAAGAGGAAAAAGAGGTGGAACTCAACACTACCTTGGATATGAAACTCTAGCGGTTGCCCTTAACTACTTTGAAAAGCATCTTGATAATATCGAAATTCTTAATAATAAAAGAATTGAGTTTGAAACGAAACTAAAGGAAAAATTTCCTGAAGTCGTAATTCTCGGTGAAGATGCACCAAGGCTTGCGTCAACGACATATGTTGCCTACCCAGGAATTCACGGACAAGCAGTTCAAATTGAACTAGAGTCCAAAGAGATTTTTGTAACAACTTCCTCAGCCTGCTCTGACAACGAGCCGGTTACTTCTAAGGTATTAAAGGCCATGGGAGTTTCTGATGATGTTGGACGTGGCGTAGTTAGAATTTCGATCGGTCTTTGCTCGGACCCGAGTATGTATGATACAATACTCGAAGCTTTGAGCCAGACTTATGAAAAACTTACTAAAATTAAAAGTTACTAATTTATTAATACCTCTCCTTCTGATTTCTTGTCAGAAGGAGATCTCTACTCATGAGTTCTCTCGTCCCAAATCACCTAAGAAAATAAACCTCAGCCTAGATAAGAATACAAAACGAATCGTCATTGCAACGACAAATAATTTTAATAGCGCGGTCTCTGGAGTTACTGATAGTACCCTGGCTCAATCTCCAATGGCACTTGGTGGAGCAGACTTTCTTCCAACTTATCTCAATATCCTGAGAAAAGAATATAAGAATGAAGTCCTTCTCTTGGATGCAGGCTATCTTGTTAACAAGAAAAAGAATCCTGTAGCAAATAAGAAGACGTTGAAACTTTTTGAGATGCTTGGATACGATGCTGTTCTCTTAACAGAGAACGAACTTCTTAACTTAAAAGAAAGCTATGGAACGACTGTTCCCTTTGTAAATTCAAATATCATCGAATTAAAAAAGCTAGAAGTCACTGATCACTTCGGTTCTAGGCCATTCATTATTAAAGAAGTTAACGGTGTTAAAGTTGGTATTGTTGGAATCACAAGTTATAAGCCAGAACTAAAGGGTGAAAGTGAAATAGCAGGTCTTCTCTTTGATGATCCCGTTGCGAGACTCATTACAATGAAGAGAATCCTTAAAGAAAAAACGGATATCATCATTGCTCTTGTTCATATGGAAACTCACTGCTCAAGCCAAGAGAGCAAGAACTTAAAGGAATGTCCTGATAATAAGGAAGCATTTAGAAAATTGATTAAGAGATTCCCTCCAAACTTAGTTGATATCATTATTGGAGGAGACTCTAACTATGCAGCAGGTTTCATAGAAGGTATTCCAGTTCTACAAAACTATGGACACGGAAAGTTTCTTGGTCAACTCGATATTTATTATGATTTAAATAAGAAAGAAATCATCAAAGAACATACCAAAATTCATAAGCCAACAAAGCTTTGTTCACGCTTCTTTATGGTCTCACAAGACTGCCACATTGAGGCTGATGATGTCACAAAGATTAAGAGAGTTAAAGATTCTCGTTACCAGACAGATACTGCAAAGTTTCTAGGCAAGACAATTACCCCTGATTTAGATATTGTGAAGTATCTTAACGCAACCGAATTAAAGACAAACTAAGATATTCTTTTTATTACAATAGGTTTTGAGTCCTGGTTCACAGAACCCTGCTGGACTCCCATCAAAGCAAAGGGAAGCAAGTTTTGAACCTAAGACTTTATAACCCCTTGGACAGGCCGGTTCATTCTTTTTCCCACAATTATTTTGGCCACAATACTTCGATCCCCCTTGTGGACAGTTGAAATCAACGACTTCTACAGCTCCATTTTCACAAAGATCACAATTATTTGCGACAACATCTTGGCAACTACTATTCACCCCATGACAGAGTTGCCCATCTTTTAAAGTTTTCTTAACGAAAAAGTCTCCAAAGGCAACATCATCAACAAAACTACTATTTAGTTGGTTATCATAACGCTTATATTTCTTAGGAACTTCATAATTAAGTAACGGGATCTCAAGCTTCTTTCTTTCACTCCCCATTAGAAAAACCAACTCTAAGATGTTTGAGTTCTCAATATGATCACCTGAGAGATAATTAATACTCAACTCTTCGAGACTCTTTGTATAAATCAATTCCTTTGCAAAAGGGTCACACTTCCCTTTTCGAACGGAAGTTATTTTCAATACACCAAGCTTATCTTTAAATGGTGTCTTATAGAAAAGGCACCTTTTGATACTATTCTCTTTATAACTTAGTAGACTAATCCATGTATTAAGAGGCGTTTTAATGATTCCTTTATTCGTATAGCGTGAATTTAGCTCTAAATTCGTAATAGCATTAAGGTCTTTTTGGAGCGAAGACTTCCAATCGATTTGAGATTGGCATGAGATAAGAATAAAGACTAAGAATAAGATCAACTTCATCACTTAAACCTCATACAGCGAAATCCAATTTCGATATTATCAGGAAATTTTACAAGATTGTATTTACCCAATTCAAAATTATTTGCACTAAAACCTTCTCCATCCCAATAACCACGTACACCTAGTCGATGAACTTTCGATTTCCAAGGATAATAACGAGAGCTTAGCTTTAAGTTTTCCCTAGGATGGATTGTATTAGTCATATATTCAAAAACACCGCCCAGAGTTTCTTTCGCCCCTGTCCAAGTAGTACTCTCTATTGACTGGTGTATATAATCCAGTTCTCCACAATCACTAGAATAGACTCTTTGACACAATCTCAATCTGTCACTCTCAGATAAATTTACTTCTAAATTTTTCTGGATTTTAAAAATCTTCGTTTCAGTATTCTTTCTCGACCATGGGAAATAAGGTGCTCTCAATAACTTTATATCTGGTGAAGCAATATCTTCGGGATGAATGGCCATAGCATCATACACTCTGGCCGAAAGGATATGCTTTCCTTGCGAAGAGCAAAATGAACTCATATCTTCAATAGAGAGATTCGTGGCAATTTCTTCATCTGGCTTCTTTTCAAACTCTTGTACGATTTTTTCTTTTCCACTTCGTTTTGCCCAATTCAAGATGTCCTTATTTCGTACTAGATTCTTATCAACAAAGATATCTCGTCCAAAGCTATCCCACTCAATGGTTACCGTTCTTTGGTTTGCCATGAAAGGGTAAAAGCGCTGAGGTAAGTAGACCTCGCGACAGCTATCCTTAAGGCGTAGCTTTAATGGATACTTTTTATCCACCAATAAATCGAAAAGATACTCTGTATGAGAGGGAGTTACTCTTGTTTGAAACTCTCCGTTTTGGGCAATAGAGATTTTATTTTTTTGGTAATAAGGCGTGATTAAACTATTCGATATCAAGCATTTAAAATAAGAAGGATTACATTGATAATAGGACTCATCAACATTCTTGGCTTTTTTACAAATAGTATCACCTTCATGATCAGCATTTCTCCAAATCTTTCCAACTTCAATTGAAAAGTCCTTTAAAAAATCTGATTTTTCAACAAGAGTCAAATCAACGGGCTTTTTTTGGCCGAAAAAATATCCGACCAAACCACTCAGTGTCAAAATGCCTGTAACAATTACTATTTTCTTCATTTTCCTTCTTAAAACAAGGGCTTAATCAAGGTAAAATTATATATGTATACAGTTCTGTATGCGAGGAAAAAAAGAGGAATCTATGGAATGGATTGAACACGCAACGGATCAAACAACCTCAACGAGTGAGATCTTATCTTTCTACGACTACTACGATAAATTTGAAAATAGTCCTGAACGACATTTAAGGCCAACATTTAAATATCTCTACGATATGTTAGCTTCATATGGAGAAAATGAATTAGGTGATCATAAACTATTTGTTGAAGACGACCCTGAAGCTCCACCTGTTTTTGGACAAGGAAAAATCGAAAAGAAAATCCTTCAGAATTTAAGAAACTTTGAAGAAGAAGGTTTTAATAATAAGTTCCTACTACTAGTAGGACCTAATGGCTCATCAAAGAGTAGTCTTGTTAAGAAGATTATGAAAGGTGCTGAACAATACTCTTTAACAGATGAAGGAGCTCTTTATACGTTTAGCTGGGTTTTCCCTATTAACACTGTCGTAAAAGGGACACTTGGACTAAGCCAAACTCACGAAACAAGAGACCTTACAACATTTGCTCATCTTGATGATAAAGATATTGCGGCTATTGTAACAAGTGAGCTTAAGGATCATCCACTACTTCTCATTCCATTAGAGTATAGACGTAAAGTGATCGATGAAGCGCTTGCTGATAATCCATCACAGCTTGAATCTGTGCAAAAGTCATATCTCTACAGAGGAGACCTTTCGAAGAGAAATAAAATGATCTACGATGCTCTTCTCAAAAGTTATAAAGGAAAACATGCTGATGTTTTAAAGCACATCAGAGTTGAAAGATTTAATATTTCAAAAAGATATTCTACTGGTGCTGTAACAATTGAGCCTCAACTTCATATTGATGCTCGTATGCAACAAATCACAATGGATAAGAGGCTGGCTTCTCTACCTCCTTCACTTCAGTCATTGAACTTATTCTCAATGCAAGGAGAGGCGGTACTGGCCAATAGAGGGATCCTAGAATTTTCAGATCTTTTAAAACGTCCACTTGATACTTTTAAATATCTTCTTATGACAATGGAAACAGGAAGCCTAAATATTGGTGGTATTCTGACAGAGCTGGATATCTTTTTTGTCGGAACTTCAAATGAAGTTCACCTAGCGGCATTTAAGCAACACCCTGACTTTAATTCATTCAAAGGAAGATTTAATTTTATTAAAGTTCCTTACCTTCTTGATTACCAACAAGAAGAGAAAATCTATCAACGTCAAATTGATGGTCTTCATGACAGAACAAAGTTTGAACCAGGAGCACTTTCAGCTCTTTGTAAATTCTCTGTTATGACAAGAATTCGTTCTTGTATGGGCAAGCACTATGACAATACAAAGTTAACGGCAATAGTCACAGGGCTTTCACCTCTTGAAAAATGCTATCTCTATAGCTCATCTCAGGTACTTCCTAAGAGATTAGATGTAGAAAAGAAACAACTTCTTAAGCATGGTATTGAGACGATTCGTTCAGAATTTGAAAATGATAATCTCTATGAAGGTAAGTTTGGTATCTCTCCAAGAGATATTAAGAATATTATTTATCGCCTTACAGAACTACATACGACGATTACATTTGTTGAAGTACTCGAATATCTTGGAAAGCTTATCCAGAAGAAAAATGAGTATGACTTTTTAAATATGTCTTCACATGGAGATTACCACAACCCTCCTCGTTTCCTTGAGCTAATTAAGAATGATGCTCTCGATGAGTTTGATCAAGTGGTTAGAGAATCTCTTGGACTAGTTGATGATAGATCCTACGAGGATTATGTCAGAAGATATATTGAAAATATCAATGCTATGATCAAGGGTGAGAAAATCAAGAACACTGTGACTGGAAAGTACGAAGAAAGTGATTCTTACTTTATTAAAGAGTTCGAAAATAATATTAACTTGAAGGAAGACCCTAGTAAGTTTAGATCACACCTTATTTCTAAACTTGGTGCTTGGTATCTAGACAATCCTGGTAAACAAATTAAATATAAGACGGTTTTCCCTGACGTTGTTAACAGACTTCAAGAATCATTCAGAAATGAGCAAAAGAAGGCCATTCAGATTATTGCCAATAATATTGTTTATTACGAAGCAGAAATGATGGATGACACAGCAGCAAAGCACGTCTCTCTTAATAAAGAAGAGCGCGAGCAGATCGAAACAACAGTTAATAACATAAAATCAAAATACGGCTATTCACAAAATGGTGCTCTTGCGTTAATAAAGTTCTTAATTAAAGAACGATATTAATATGGCCGTACTGAGTAGAACTTTTTCAAAAGAACAATATAAGGCGACATACTACGTTGAAGAAACTCACGAAGGTATGCGCCTTGATCAATTTCTCCAGATCTATCTGGAGACTTGGTCTCGTCAAGAGGTCAAACGTAGAATTGCGGCTGGAGATGTGGTTATTAAAGATCGTCCAGGAAAGCATCGACCAAGCACAGCACTTCACTACAAAGAAGAAATTACTTTTACTGTGAATCGCACGACTCAAGAAGATGAGTATTGGGATGGAAAGAAAATTGAGCTCGATGAAAATCCTGAGATCATCTACGAAGATAAAGAACTCATTGTTATTTCAAAACCGGCCTATATGTCGACTCACCCTACGGGGCGCCACCTCTTCTACTGTGCAACTGTTTACTTTGGTGAAATGTACGGTCACACAATTCACTCCATTCATCGTTTAGACAGAGAAACATCCGGTGTTATGATGTTAGGAAAAACTCCTCAAATGTCTAACCAAATGGGTGAACAGTTTATTCAAGACAAGGTTAAAAAGTGTTATTTCTTCATGGCCAAAGAGAATGAAGACTATCACGGCGAGACAAGATTCGAGGCCAATGAAAGACTTGGTGCCTCCGAAGGTGGTCTCAAGCGAGTCTATATCGATCACTATCCTGAAGACTCTTTTGATGGAAAGCATGCTCGCACAATCTTTAATATTCTTCATCGCGAAAATGGTTATGTTCTCGGTCTAGCCTTTCCTCAGACAGGACGCCAACACCAAATCCGTGTCCACGCTATGGTCAATGGACTTCCACTAGTAGGAGACAAGCTCTACCTTGGAAGCTTTGAAATGTTTCAACGATTTAAAGATCTATATGCAACGAAGCAAGAACACGAGTTAATGGAGCTTCCAAGACACAGTCTCCATGCGATTGCTCTGCAGGTAAATTATCAGGGCGAGAAGAAAGTCTTTAAGTCTCATCTCCCAAAGGATTTCATTCCTTGGATTCATGAGAAGCTGACTATATCTATTCCCGATTTAGAAAGTAAGATTGAAGCTGGAGTCACTGAGTACTTTTATACTATTTAAGAAGATCCTGTAGATAACTAAGAACGCCATTCGGGCCCTTATTCTCATCTCCATGAAGAATAATTTTTGGTTTATGCTCCATACGATTTATAACTTCTTCAATATTAGCAACTCCAACTGAGTGCTCGATGTGCTTAAACATTGATTGGTCATTTAAGCTATCCCCAAAGAAGACACTTTCTTCAACAGAGATTTGAGGGTAGTGAATTTTTAAGAAGGCCTTCACTGCCTCATACTTTGAGATATCTCCACACCAGAAATTTAAGTGAACATTCGAAGTAGAATAGTTAATTCCTTCCTTCTCCATTCGCTTTGTTATTTTGTCCATAAGTGCTGGATCACTTAAATCACTTAACTCAATCGCTCTATCACTGACTCTCCCTAAAGAGTCCGCCGAGAGCCTAATTGAATAGCGCTGCTTCAAGTCTTGAGCAAATTTCTCAAGCCAATCAAGTTGATCTTGTGAAACTTGAAACTCGTCCTGAATCATTCCCTCACTATCGCGGTAACTAATAACCCCTCCCCCTTCAGAAATCACATGAGTAAGACTTGAGAAGTGAGTAAGAAAGAAATGGGCCCAAGAAAGGCTTCTTCCTGTCACAATCACAAAAGGAATCTTTTCCTGTGTTGAAAGTTGAATAATCTCCAGAAACTTTGGAGAGAATTCAGTGTGATCAGTTAGTGTTCCATCGAAATCTGAGAAAATAATTTTTGGTTTCATAAGCAGATAAAAAATAAGGGAGCCGAAGCTCCCTCTTATTTGAGATAAACTATTCTTAGTTCATTGGGAAAGTCACACCCGCTACGAAAGCAGTGAATGACTCTTTAAGACCAACTTGAAGCTCTAGGTTTCCGTTTAGGTGACGGTAACCTTTAATAGGAAGCTGACCATTGATCCCTGTGTTTAAACTGATTGTATTCTCATATGACTTAGAGTCTGAGTTAAGACTAAGTCCAACAGGCATTGAAACATATGGAAATGCTTCTTTCCCCCAAAAGTTAAAACCTTTTGAAAGTGTTGGCGCCATAGAAATGATTGTATTCGTTGTATCAAATTCTTCAGCTCTTTCTAGATTAGCCTTCATTGAGAATCTTGGCTGACGTAGGTAATCTGGATAAATCTCATAATCTGCACCAACGAAGAAACGTTGAGCTCTATCTCCACCAGAGATCCCTAGACCTGCATCATATGAAAAAATTCTATTTACTTTCTGAGTGTATCTAACCTGAACTCCCATCCCTCCATTGTCTGAAGTGATCCCAGTAAATTCAGTAGAAACAAGCTTCTTTCCCTCTGCCATTGGGTGAGTCGATTGACCAATTCCGTATGCCATAACACCGGCAGACGCTAAAGTTGCAATAGTCGCAATAATTCTCTTCATATTTACCATCCTTGGAAGATTATTTAATAACTTAACACTTCTATTCTAGAAAATTGACGCACCAAACGGCAAGCTTTTTAAGAAAATTTAACAATAATATTGACGACAGGCCCATTAGGATTTATAAATAAGCCTCAAAACTAAATTATGGTGACCGTAGTTCAGTTGGTAGAGCACCTGATTGTGGTTCAGGTTGTCGTGGGTTCGAGCCCCATCGGTCACCCCATTAAAAAAAGCCCCCGTATTCATACGGGGGCTTTTTTTATTTGTGGCGACTGATTGGGTTTTGTAGCCATGACAAAGTCGTGGGTGGCCCTCACGATGAGGGTCCCCCGCGTGGCCACGATGGCCAAAAAGCGGGGTCACCAACTCTGCCTCTTCACAATTCTATATTTTGAAATCAAATCGATCATCAAAAAATCATACTATCTTAGAAAAAATATAAAATACTGATACAATAAATCATATGAATTTAGATAACAAAAAGATTAAAGGACTATTACAGTCCTTAGCTATATTTGGTGCTTTGTTTCTAGTGAGCCCTCACATAGGAATAGACCCAAAAGAGGTAGCAATTTTCTATGGAAAAATCTTAATACTCGTAATTCTAATCAACCTTCTATTCTGGTTCTTAGACAAGAAGGGTATCATCGATTTGAAAAAAGAAGAACAAGAGAGACTTGAACTACAAAAGAAACTAAAGAGCAATAAAATGAATTTAGCATGGTTCTTTGGAGGCTTTCTTGGCATCGTTGCAATCTTCATAATTCCGGTTTATTTTTTTTCAACGCCAAAAATAGACAACCCTTGGATATCGGTCCTCGAAATCGACCTCATTAAAAGTTACTACTGGGCCTTCTGTCTTGTTTTTTATAGCTTTGCTTCATATGTATTCATATTTGGGAAATATTTACTTATAAATGAAAAAGGAAGAAATTGGTCATTATATCGCAAGCTTTTTTACTTTCACTCTTTTCACGACTTACATAATAGGAGCAAACGACCAAGCCAATTTAATATTAGTAATGTCATGCCTATGTACAGGAGTAACTTGGATTCAATTCACAGCTATCAATATTTATAAAATAATGAAAGAAGATGAAGCCAGATCGGAAAAAGAACTTTAATTACAAAAGATTTTCCTCACGCACAGTCAACGAAAAAGCACCTGGAACCGATT
>NZ_AUNJ01000461.1 GCF_000447775.1 Bacteriovorax sp. DB6_IX | reverse complement strand
TTGGACTAGAGAAAATAAAAGAAATTCAACCGGACCTTATTATTCTAGATCTTATGATGCGTCAGATGACTGGTTATGATTTTCTAAATCATTTGAATAAGTTTCATAAGGACTACAAAGGAAAGGTTCTAGTTGGATCAGGAAAACAGTTTGTTAAAGATCGCTTGAGGTCTTTAAAAATGGGAGCGGATGATTTTATGGATAAGCCTTACAATTCTAAAGAACTGATACTTCGTGTCGAGAAGTTGTTGAAATGAAATTTCTCCTCTTTTTGATCATAGCCTTTTCTACATCTACCTATGCTCTAGAGCGAAACTGCTCGGCAGTAAGGGATTATGATAGACAAATGGAAACTCTGAAACAGTTGGTTTCTCAAGGTGCTTCTGAAGGAGTTGAGAAGTGTTCACAAGAGTTTTTAAAGCTTAGCCCTAATAGTATTGAGCTTCAAGAGTTCTACTTGCGTTCATTACTATGGCAAAAGAAATATGACGTTTTCAAGAAAGCTGTTGGTAAAATAAAGAGTAATAAAGAAGTCTATTATAGAATGTTGGGAGACTACTATTGGTATCGAGAAAACTATAAGTCTTGCTCAAGAGTGTATCGTTATTTAAATAAATACGATGGTGGAGATAGCAAAAAGAATCTTTATCGCTTTATTCTGTGCTCTTATGAAAGTGATGGAACAAAAGAGTTGTCTTCTTATAAGCAGTTGGTCTCTAGTTTTCCTAATTCTGTAGAAGTTTTAAATATTAAGAGTCTTTTTGATGATTCTAATAGAAATCTTCTTGATTTGAATTATTTTAAGTATCAGAATTCTGATGGAAATAATTTGGCAGAAGCCAATATTAATGGACTCTTTTATTGGAAGAAAGTTCATCATCTTCAACTTGGTTTAAAGAATATTGAACGAGAATTTGGAGAGAAAGAGATTAAGGATCAGATTATTTCAGCAAACTATCGACGAGACATAGAGCGCTACGGTTTTGAGATAGGGGCAGAACATACAATTTCTCCAGAGTTTACGTATAAGAATGCTTATCATTTGGGGCTTGATTACAAATTTTTAAAAGAACTTACTATTGGAGTAGATGGAGAGTTTAGAGAATATAGCGACAAAACCATCTCCATTTTTAATTTATCACTTGAGTATTACTTTGGTGATTGGTTGCTTGATTTGTCCCTCCCTTTAGATATGGAGTCAAGGGTCTTAAAACTTTCTTATTTTGGAGTGGAGAGTCTTGCCATTTCTGGATGGTATTCTAGTGGGGAAGATGAATCTAGTCGACCATATCTTTCTGGAAGTACTGACTCCAATTATGAAGTTCTTGGACTAAAGTTACATTTGAAAAAGAAGATTCAACCGTATCTTATCTATGAGAGACGCAATGAAGAAAGCTTTGAGTATGATATGTTTGGTGTTGGGTTACAATTCGAGTTTTAAATGATTGGAACTCAAATCGAAACACTCTATTTACTTCTTAAGATACTTCTAGGAATTTTCTTAGGGATGAGTGGCTTTGTCTTCATTAAAAAAATTACGAAAGAATAATAAAGTATAGGAATATAAAAATACTTAAAAAGTATGAGGGCCTTATTCAAGATTATATTCTTGAAGGTGCAAAGGATCATAATATTCCCCACGAGCTTTGTCTTCGAGATTATCTGCTATCCCTCTGTAAGCTTTTGAATGGTCCAGAAAGAGAGAGGATTATTGAACTTTACGAATCTGCAGGATTTTACGAATACGATTTGAAGGCACTAAAAAGTATAAGATATCGTAAAAGAGTAAGAGCATTAAATCGCCTATTGCTTCTTGGGAAGAGGTTAGAGATTGAAACTTTGGAGTCTCTCTTAATCGATGAACATTTGGTTTTTCGCTGGATGGCACTTGATCTCTATATTCAGACTTATAATGATAAGGCATTCGTTCCTCTTTTAAAGTTTATTCAAGATGAGAGAAACTTAGAATATCGGGGTGTTCTTTTTCAACTTATGGCCAAATACGCCAACTTGAAGATCCAAGATTTGATTTTTATGTTATCACACCTTCCTAATGAAAAGCTTCTCGAGATTCTACTTAAAGTTCTCGAAACCTATCCTGTACAAGAGGTTAAGGATATTATTTTGAACGAAGTTCGTGGCAGATCAAGTATACGCGTGATTTCTTCTGCCATACAGATTTTATCTAACTTTCCTGATGAGAGGTTTTTCTATTTACTAAAAATCTATTATCAGTCGAGCTCAATAGAGTTAAGAGTTAGAATCGCAAAGATTCTTAAAAATCTTGATGATGAAAGGGGCGTTGAAATTTTAAAGAAGTTAACTTGTGATACTGATTTCTTTGTTCGTAATGAAGCGTGTTATTCTCTTGTTGAGCTTAAGAATAGTTCTGGAAATCATTATTTGAGAGATATCTTTGAAGATCCGGGGCATCCTAGTCATAAAATTATAAATAATATCTACTCCTTGAGAGCATTTGAGGAGGTCGCATGAATCAGTTTACTGAACTGTTAAACCAAGCACACTCATATTTTTCCGGTTTGCTTAACCCTTTTGCGCTGGAGGCTCTTCATATTTTTGAATTAGCATCAATTGGTTATCTCTTAATTGCAAATACTTCTTATGCGATCA
>NZ_AUNJ01000460.1 GCF_000447775.1 Bacteriovorax sp. DB6_IX | reverse complement strand
AATTCATCTAATTTATCACCAGAATCAGAACTTGAACTTACAACATCATCAGACGTTTTATTCACCTTCTTAAAGGCACATGATGTCGTTCCAAGAACTAAGAGAGAGATTAATAGGTATTTCATAAAGGCTCCTTTCTATGTAATATATTTTCTATGATATCTTTCAACAGGTCAAAAATATTATGCAAATATTCCAAGACTTAGGGCTTCTCGGGCTCTTTCTCGCAAGTTTTTTGGCCGCAACTTTCCTACCTTTTTCTTCTGAAGCGATCTTCGCCTATATGGTGTCTAGAGGTGATAGGGTCGAGGTATTGATTCTAATTGCAACAATTGGAAACTCTCTTGGTGGGCTTTTTAATTATTGGGTTGGTCTATTTGGTAAGCTTGAGTGGGCCGAGCGCTATTTAAAAATTACTCATGAACAAATTAAAAGGTGGCAATTAAAAATTGAAAAGAGGGGAAGCTTACTTGCCTTTCTCTGTTGGTTGCCAATTGTCGGTGATCCTCTTGCACTGGCCCTTGGATACTTTAGGGTGCCTTTTTATAAAGTTGCCATTTTTCTCACGCTTGGGAAGATGTGCCGCTATCTTTTCATTGTCTATGTGGTATCGAGATTTCAATAGGTTAACTAGGGTAGAGATTTCACTTTGATTATTTTCATAGCAATTTCACGCATGGGCTTGCTATAAGATTCGCTATGAAAAAATTGATCACGACAATGCTATTTCTCTTAGTTTCTCTAAGCTCATTCGCTAACACTGAAGATATTTTCTGTGCTGTGGAAGCGGCCCATCACTATAAGAAAATTGTGGTTGTGAAAAATTTTGCCAAGGATAAGTATAAGCACTGTACGATTTCTTGTATTGTCGGAATTGAGTGTGGTGTTGCTTCGAGTGCTTTGATTGGTGTTGCAAAAGAAATTTATGATGTCTTTGGTCCTGGAAATGCAGAGCTAGAAGACTTATTAGCAAATGTTCTTGGTTTGAGAATTAGTCGAAGAGCTAGTGTGACAGACCTAAGTTCATGCTCTCAAGCCTGTCAGCACTTCTATCCAATTCCTCATTAAATTTGATGAGACTTAATAAAGTTGCTCATGATTTTCTTTGTCTGAGCTTTATCTTCTCTAAATGAGCTGTGAGAACAGCATTTAATAACTTTAAATTCTGCCCCTTTTACTTTCTTGGAAAATGACTTTGCGGCCTCGGGGGTTGCTTCATCATATTGACCACTCATAAAGAGAGTAGGGATATTAATTTTCTTTAAAATAGGTGTTCCATCGTATTTCTTAAGCGTTCCTGTTGGACAGAATTCACTTGGACCCCACATATACATATAGAGCTCTTCATTGAAGTTAATTTTCTTCTTACCTTTTTTCTTTTGTTCATAGGCCTTAAGATCACGACAACAGTGTTTCTTATAGTAGACGTCCATGGCCTCTTTGTAGACCTTAGAGTCTGTGGCGCCAACTTTTTCACAACACTTAATAATCTCGACATACTTCTTTGGAAGCTTGTTTATGAGCCTTTGTGCATCTGCTACCCATACTTTTGAAGAGATGAGAGAAGAGTGAAAGATAAGTCCTTTGACTTTCTTAGGATATCTCTTGAAGTATTCAAGAATAAGAGTCCCACCCCAGCTTGCTCCATGGAGAATGAACTCATCATAGCCAAGATGGTTGGCCAGATCATCCAAGTTTTTACAGAAGGTCTCAATTGTCCAGTGTTCGCTCTTTGTGGCAGAGGATTTGCCTGAACCAATTTGATCATAGACAACAACTTGTCTATCAGTTGCAAGTTCTAAGAGGGGAGCGATTGAGTTATGTGTTCCTCCAGGGCCACCGTGGCAACCAATAATAGGAGTTTTTCCCTTTCGTCCCTTTTTAATATAGAAGGTCTTACCAAGTTTTGATGTGAAATATGCCATTGAAACTTCCTTTAACTTATATCAGTTATTTTGGGCTTTCTTTGGCAATGTTATCAAAATACTAGTACCGTGGCCATCTGGATTCTCGTCCTGATGGGTACTTTGAATCTCTAGTTTTCCATTAAATTTGTCGACGTAGAATTTGATAATACCTAGACCAAATCCACTTCCACGCTCTTGTGAAGTTCCCTTCGTTGATTCATGGTATGAGTTTTCAAAGAGGTTATCTCTAAAGTCTTTGGTCATCCCAATACCATAATCTCTAATACAGAATTGGATATTATTCTCATCTTCTCTAATGAAATTGACATCAATTTGTCCATCTTCAAATGAGAACTTAATGGCATTATTGATAACATTATTTAGTACGTTGACTGAGAGACTAATCATGTCACAGAAGACAGTTGAGGTTTTAATTTTCTCATCAATATTAACGGTGACATTCTTAAGAAGCGCTTGTTCTTCAAATGTCTCAATAGAGGACTTAAGGGCCGTGTAGAGTTCAATTTCTTGGAAGTTGAGATCAATGGCATCTCTTTTTGCCATCTCCATACTTCGCACATTATTGATAATATAGGCTT
Organism: Bacteriovorax sp. DB6_IX; assembly: GCF_000447775.1. GTDB lineage: Bacteria > Bdellovibrionota > Bacteriovoracia > Bacteriovoracales > Bacteriovoracaceae > Halobacteriovorax_A. The sequence continues at coordinate 28,684 of NZ_AUNJ01000460.1, read as the reverse complement.
CACTCTTAAGAGAGAGACTTAGCCTAGAAAGATATTTTTCAATATCTTCAATACTTTCAATCTCTACCTTTTCTAGTTCTCTTGTCACACGACGAAGAGCGGCCTTGTTGGCCATTACAATATTGGCGAGGTCATGGCAGAGTACTCGAATAAGCGTTTCTTTTTCTTTATATGATAATTCGAGCTCAGATCGCTTCTTTTCAAGTTCTTGAGTTCTTTGTTTAACAATATTTTCGAGGTTTCTAAGAATGAATGCATTCTCTAATGAGAGTGCCATTTGAGTCGTTATAACCTCGAGTACTTCAGTCTTATCTTTTGTAAAGACACCTTTGGTTGTTTGATTTTCGAGGTAAATAACCGCGTGAGTTTGATCATTCGCTGTCAGTGGTAGTGCTACAACAGACTGTGGTCTATTGTCTTTAAAGTAAGTGTCGCGAATAAATCTCTCTTGCTGCTCGAGAGTGTCGAGTCTGACAATATCTCCAGTATTGAAGACGAAGTCTACGAGTACTTTTGGGAACTCTTTCTTTTCGCCATAAACTTTATATTCACCTTTTTCTTTCGTAACAAGGGAGCCTATTTGAGCATTAGAGTAGTTTACACTTGTGTCGATAATTTTAAGAATGAGCTTGTCTAAATCTCTTTCACTCGAGATATGGTGTGCTGTCTCAACAAAGGTCTTCGTATCAATATTGATTTCTTTTCCTGTTGTTGATTGACTGGCCTTGTAGTCAATAAGCTTGATTTTATTTGTAGCACCCCATTGCTTATACTTTTCGTAAGCTCTATTTGTGAGGAAGCGGCAATATCCATGGGACTCAAATTGCTCTAGATATTCTGAGAATCTCTCACATGCAATGGCCTCGACTTGTGGGAAATTATCCATATTGGCGTAATCAATCGCCTTATGAAAGTGTAGGTAGATCGCTTTTTCATCATCTGGAGTGGTGGCCTCAAGAAAGACGGCCTGAGCCAGATGATAACGTGATCTAAAGTTTTGCGGCATCGTCTTAGCTGCCTTTTTAATCTTCTTCAAATTTCGTTTGGCATGATTCATGGCCTTAGCATATGTGCTAGACTTCTTCTTCATCTCCATGGCCGAAATTAGAACAGAGTAGAAGTAATGATCAAATAGGACAATCTGCTTCTGTGCTCCAACTTCGCCGTGGACCTCGGCCTTAAGTGTGCTTTGGTATGCGAGGTCGTATTGTTCGTGAATATAGTGACGAATACTATCAAAGATATGTAGCCAAGCGAGATTTTGATGGTCGTTATTTTCTTCCTGAGCCTTTTCAAAGGCTTCTGAATCAAAGTCCTTATCTCTTTGAATAAAGTTCTTGTCGTATTCATTACTCATTAAAGAGATAAAACGTCTCATGATTTGCATCATTGGAATAATATATTGATCAGAAATAGAGTCTGCAAAGAGACTGTACTCAACACCGTTGGCATAGACTTCTTTGAGATTGAGCCCAAGAAAGAGTTCTCTAGAGAAAGTCGAGTAGAGGCAATAATTTGCAAAGTTAAAATCTCCACAATTGATTCCCGCTGCATGTCCCTTTCTTAGCCAGTTAGTACTTTCCGAAATAGGAGCGTGATAGAATTGGATAAAGTTATTCCATGAAAAAATAAGTTTCGACTTATACTTTTGATGTGGATCAAAACGATCACTGATCTGGGTGGCGAGCTTCATCAGATCATGGGCCCTTTTATAATTTGAAAGAGCAACACCTTCAACAAATCCCATTAGAGAGACGACGTAGGAAGAAACATCGGTATTACCGTGTTTCAACGTCAGAATTAAACAGTTGAGACAATTCAAGAGCATCGACTCTGGACTTTGAATAAAACAGCTCGGTGACATATTTGAAAGGATTTTCATGGCCGCATGGCATCTTTATTTGTCAGCTCTCTATTATTGAGAATCTTCTCGTTTGATCTCAAGGCAAACATTGTTTTTACCCTAATCAGTTTAGGTGCTACATGAAGCATCGTCGCTCTTTCCGGGAAACGAATCCCATAGAGTTTTAAGGCCTTACTTCCAACTCGGATGGCATCATCGGCCCTTCCTTGATTGGTATAGTAATTCATCTGAATCTCATAGATTCTAGCCTTGTCATCTTTGGTCTTTGTTACCGTCAGAAGATAATTATAGAGCTCTTCAGCTTTTTCTGTGTCAGCACAAAGGTAGTAACATTCTGATAGGGCAGTTGCGACTCGAAGTGTGTAATCATAGTAATCATCCCATGCATCTTCAGGTAAGAATTGATAGGCGATTTCGTAGTGATCCCTTGCTGCAAAATACGCAGAAGCTTCGTGAGCTTTGGCGCCGGCCTTGTAGTTAATTTCTGAAACTATTCTATTATCAAGTTCTTTCTTTCCAATGAGTTTATTCATATGGAAGGAAAGTTCAAAAATATCAGTCTCTTCATCATTGAAGAATCTGTCTAAGTAATATTGAGCGATTTTATCATGGGCCTCAATTTTCTCTTCTTCTGTACAGAGCTCATAAGCCGCCTGTTGAATTTTATCGTGAGAAAATTTAAGGTGACATTTGATAACGTTCTCATCAGCAGAGCCAAGGTAGCGATAATTCTTGTCTAGTGGAATAAGAAGATCATTTTCAATACATTTGTAAAGGGCCGATTCAAAGTCGGATGGACTATAGTTCAGAATTTTTGTCAAAATGATTGAATCAAATGAAGCACCAATAATTGAAGCATATTTAATAAGTGTGAGCTCATTATCATTCAGCTCTTTGAGATTTGAGATGAGGAGATCGAGTAAATTATTTGAAATTTGAGTTTGCTCGATCTTTGTCTGCATCCAAGACCACTGTCTGACCGACTCATTGTAATATATAAGTCCTTTGGAATAGAGTGACTTAATGAGGTTCTTTGTAAAGAAAGGGTTCCCTTTCGTCTTCTTGTGAATAACTTCCGTCAACTCAACGAGCTCACTATTTGCATGATCATTTTTAAACTTAAGGGTATCACTTAATAATTCAAAGATATTATTTGGATTTAAATTATCTAGTGAAACTTCATCAATTTGACCACCTAGATTTCTAACTTCATCAATACAAACCTGAAAAGGATGGTTGATTCCAACTTCATTACTCCTATATCCTGCAATCAAAAGGAGGTTTTGGTTCTTGGAATCGGTTACTAAGAACTTAATGAGATTGATCGTCGAATTATCCGCCCATTGTAAATCGTCAAGAAAAAGAACTAGAGGCGACTTTGGAGACTTGAAGACATTGATAAAATCTCTGAGTGTCTTATTAAAAAGGTTTTGCATCTCTGTCGAATTAAGATTCTCAAGTCGTCTTTGTTGCTTTCCAATAACCTTTTCAAGAATAGGAAGGATATCTGTGATAATGTGGACGTCTTTTCCAACTTCATTTAGGATTTTGTCTTTCCAGGCCTTAATTGTCTGTTCATCTTCTGTCAGGATGTCATTAATGAGGCTTGTTAGGGCCTGAATAAATCCTGAAAAGGGGATACTCTTTTTTAGCTGGTCAAACTTTCCAAAGGTAAAATGGCCATTATACTTTGTGATCGGCTTTTTGACTTCATTGATAAGGGCCGTTTTTCCTATTCCTGAATACCCATTAACGAGTAAGAGTCGATTTCTTTTCCCCAAGACATCTTCGTATGAGTAAAGGACTTTTCGTTTTTCATTTTCTCGACCGTAGAGCTTCTCTGGAATTTCAAATGCACTGGCCTTGTCGTGCTTTGCTAATTCAAATTCACTTTCTTGGGCTTTTTTTTCTAGAATCTGAATGATTGCCTGAAGATCCTTCTTAATACCATAGGCACTTTGATAACGGTCTTCAGCATTCTTATTAAGCATCTTATGAATAATTTGGCTAAGTGATTTAGAAACCTTTGGATTATGTGCCTCAACAGGTATTGGTTCTTTAGCAATATGAGAGTGGATAATTTCGTGAATATCCTTACTCATAAAGAGACTTTTTCCTGTTAATGCAAAATAGAGAACAGCACCAAGTGAATAAATATCACTACGATAGTCAATTGAGCGATTCATCCTTCCTGTTTGTTCAGGTGAAATAAAATTGATATCGCCTTCGAGATGACTCAGTTTATTCTCTGTTTCCTGAGTTTTGGTAAGCTTGGAGCTATTTTGAAAATGAATAAGCTTATAGATTCTCTCGTCTTTATCAAAGAGAATCGACTTCGGATTAATATTGTTATAGACAATTCCTTTGTCCCAAAGGAAGCTCACGCCCTCAATAACTTGAAGGGCCATTTGGCAGATTTCCTTTATCGTCAGTTCAGAATAGTGGAGAAGTGTTTCTAGAGATTCTAGATCCGCATTCTTGAGGTGTATCTCAGAATTACTCTTGTCGAAGTTAATGAATTCCAAAATATTTGGATGTCTCATTTCTTTCATGAGTTCGTATTCTCTTTTGAGAATAACGTGATGGAGATCGTCTTTTTTCAATTCATCACTGACTCTCTTTGTGAGAATAGTTCCTCTTTCTGAGTTAATACGATCTAAAGTAATAAAAGCATCACTTACTGAGTTTTTTGACTTCATTTTTACCTAAAGCATTTTAGTTTGAATAAAGAGATTTTTTTTGTATCCTATAAATACAATATTTTAACAGGAGTTCCTTATCTGTTATAGTAAAGAAATAAGTTTACTTGCGGGTGGTACAATTTATGCTTCAAGCCTAATCATTACACTCAAGTATAAACTTCAGAGATTCAAAGAAAGCCCTTTTTTCAAGTGCCTAACATTTTTGGTTCTTGGTTACCTATGTATCGGAACACATCAGATTTTTGAGTGGTGGGCCATCTCCACCAAGAATGTCATTATTTACAAAATAGGGCTCTTCTTTTCGATAAGTGCCATGTACTTCAATGTCTCGGGCTCTGAGTACTTTTTGAGGCGAAACTTAGGCTCACGTTATGTGTTAATTTCGCTTGTCTTGTTGATCATTCATATGGCCACAAGGGAGATGACTTTTGAGAATGCTCATTTCTACGTCAGGGGTTTTTCTCATTTCTATTGGGGTGCCCTTTGGATGTTACTTTTCTTGTATTGGAATGGAATTCATTTCTTTATTAGGAAAAAGATTCCGGCCCAGTTAAGAAGTCTTAATTCAAAACTTCCATTCTATGCTTTAAATATCTCTTTTCTGATGTCAGCTACATATTGTTACTTTTTCGGCCTTTATCGAAATATTGTAGGTGAGAAGGGGATTGGAAATTTCTGCGGAGGTATCGCCTCAAACTTTGAGATTGTTTTTGATGCTCCAAGTATTTGGTGTGTCTTTGCCAGTATTCAAGGAATTTTTATCTATCTGTATGCAAAACAGTTACAAAAAGTTGAAGGTGAGTTTGTGAATTTTAAGTATGAAGGTGAAATCCCATTTAAAAAGATTCTGATTATAAGTCTTATAATATGGGGAGCGATCTTTCTTACACTCCCCATGTTTTCTGGATTAAGTTATAAAATGATTCTTAAATAACTAGTACTGAATACTTGCAGGAATTTGTCCTACAGGCATGAAGTTTGGCGTTTTTAGATTGGCCTCGTGTTCTTTTAGGGCGCTCTTAAAGCTCTTCACATGCTGATTAAGTATCGGCAATGAGAAGTCATAATTGACGTCGATCATATTGCTGACGTTTGTAGGAGCAAAGAAGAGTTTATTGGCCATAATCAATTTCGTTTGATCAATAATAGTCACAGCATTGCTATAATCTAGCTTATACCCTGGAGTCTTATACTTAGGACTTGGAATTCTTAATCTCAGAGGGTTTTTGTTAATTGGAATTTCTGCATATGTTTTGTGATCAGCAGCGTGTCCAAGTGTCACATCCCACATATAAGAGGCGACAGCATGTGCAAAATTATCTTCTTTCCAAATCTCTTCACCATTTGGGAAGGTCGGAATTTCTTGATGAATATAATTCGCCCACCTTGTGACAAATTTATCACCATGTGGAATTTCTTTGAGAACTTCTTTTACAAAGTTAAAGTAAACTTTGTAATAGCCATCGTGAAAGTCACCATAGTTAGAGCGAACCTTCTGAGGTCCTTTTAGCGGGTAGAAATACTTTGGGTAGGCCGGATTGTCTTGTAGACCGTGATAGCCAAGTACAACGAGATCTCGCATCGATTCGCCAGTGGCAGGAAAAGGTGCATAGATCATCCACCATTCATTTCTAAGTAGAGATATTGGGTTATTTAAAACCTGGTAATCTAACTTGAGTGTTAACTCAAAGTGAGGGTAGAGAAGTTGAAAGAGAATATGGCTCTTTGGAACGGCCGTCTTCGTAATGGCGTTAATTGAATCCATTGGAAAGTGTAGCCTAGGGTGAGTGGCCACAATAATATGATTTCCCGCCGCTTGTAGTGAAATATATTTTCCCAACATCCAAAGATCACCATCAGTATCATCAATAACATAGTCGCGAAGATTTATCGCTACTGGCTTAACACCATCTTCTAAAACTTCAAAAAGAGTAATCGATGGCTCACAGAAAACACCATGAATAGGTTGGAGAACTTTCATTCCAACAAAGTCACAAACACAATATGTCTTTCCATCTTCCAGATAATCTTTAAAGAGCTCTTGAACTTTATCAGTCAGTTCAAAAGTAAAGAACTTGCTATAGCATGAGTTATAGTAGTAATTAGCAAACTCTTCATCACTTACAGGAGAAAGACCGCCCCAAGAAGCGGCCTTCGCCATGGCCACTGGCCAGTAAGTAAACCAATCTTTCACATAGCGCGTCCCAATTTTCATCCACCAATGAAATTGCTCAGAAAAAGGAATATGAAGAACTCCTGGCGCCTCTCCAAATGGGTGATTTGGCGATGGCTGTGGCCATGGACCACGTCTGTCATAGAGAAACTCATCAGGCTCAAGTGCATTAAATTCACTTTCCAGAGTCAAATCGTCAGAAAATTTCTCATCAACCATCTTCTTCTTGGTTTTCATATCCATTTAAAATACTCCTATTGAAATTGTTTATAAAAACATTTTAGTGGAGTCTTGGATTATCGCTAGAAGGTAGATTCTCCCTATTGGAGTGAACATTCACTGGTTAGATTGTCTATAGTTAAGAAAATGCTTTGGCCCCCAATTCAATAGACACTTTTAGTTAGGCAACAATTTTCGCGAATTATTTGTCTCATACCCATGCAACCCATGCACTTGAGCCTCTTTAGCCGGAGGCTCATTTTTGGAAGCGTTAAATAGAAGGTTACTATTTAATGCTGAACAACTCGTAGGCGACCACGAAGGGAGCTGTAGAGAATACGCTGTGCATACCAAGAAAAAATCAAAACCTAAAAACACTCCGCTTTTTCAAATTCTGAATGACCACCTTCACCAATACAAGATACAAAAACATCTTGCTTGTGAAATATAGGGAATCTTGATCCATCATCTCTATACCCACACGCTTTCAGCACATTTGTAGAGTGCCTCATGTTATATTTTCTATTGAAAGAGTCTGTACATGAATAATTTACGTAACACTTAGAGTGAAACTCCCCAAAACCTTGAGAATCTTCAGGACAATCAGGATATACACCTAGTTCAACAGAGGAAATAGAAGGCTTCCTTGTTTCTGGATAATCACACCCATCAACACGGTCTTGTATTCCACTAGGACACACAAATAAACTAAAATTAATGTCCTCAGATAAGTATTCATAAGAATTTAAATACAATCCTGATATTCTAAGTTTTACGTTTGTTGCAGGAAACGGCTTTCCTGGGGTACTTTGAAACTGCAAAGCAACTTTCGGATTTTTAGATAAGTCATATTCCGTACCACCAATAGAAGCTATATACCTTAAGCCTAAGATATGACCATCCGTATTCTCACCTTCCTCAACAGATTTAACAGAGGTAATTGCCCCCGAATCAATTAAGTCTATATTAAAATTGCTAATATCCAGATTTACTAACTTTGTAAAGTCAAAGACCACGTCACCAGTTTGAGAATTTAATGAAGAAGTGACATGACTAGAAATAAAGTCTCCATCATATTCAATTTTATTGTCACAATTACTATCTTGTGCAAGAGCTACTTGATTCATCATTTTTACGAAATAATCTGCTGTTGAAAATTCGAACGGTCCGTCAGAGGAAGTAGAAATAAAGTTTTGTTCATTTAAGTATGAATCAATGGCATTGTGTCCTAAACTATCAAATTGATCGACATGAATTCTTCCTGCTAATGTAGCCCCCATACTCACTAGTATGTTATCTGACTTCATCCAGTTTTGAATATTTTTATTAGATTTAGATAAAGGGTAATATTTGGTATAAAAGTTTGGTGCTATTCCAATAAGTTTTAACACGTAGTCTGTCGAGAGTTTTATGTGGGCAACATTATGGTGGTAAATATTATTGGAAGGAGAAGCTAACTGTACATTGCCAAAATATCCAATTTTTTCTGGAAACTCTGATTTTAATAGCTCTGTAGCTTTGTTGGCGTATAAGTTTCCTTGGGAATGACTAACTAAAACAACTTTCTGGTTATTATAAATCCCGCTCTTATTTTCCTGTGAAGTATCTACTGTTTCTTTTCCGTAAAGAATTAAGTTCTTTAACCTCTGTAAATCACGTTCTCTAGGGATACTTTTTATTTGCTTTTCATACTGATCTTTTTTTACATCAATCAAAATATTCATCAGATCAGTTTTTTGTGAAGCACTAACCTTACCAGAAAACAAAAGTAATGAAAGCATTTCATATGCTTGAGCTTTCTGACTTAATTTCGACTCTTCACTACCTTCTCCAACATGTTCATCAATTCTCTGCTTTGCAGCTTCAATTAAGTCTAAGACAGTACCGTGTGATTCATTATAAATCATTTCATAGCTAACATTGCTCTTATTACCAATTCTTTATTCTTATTAAAAATAGAGTTCGTTGACAATCTAGAGTATTTATCATTAAGTACTTGAATTATTCTATCTCGAGTCTCCTTAGCCTCATCTCGATGATTATTCACACCATTAACATAAATAACTTTAGTATCTTTTTTTAAATTCACAACTTAAAGATGTAGAAACAGGAAGCCCCCAACTATTTATTGTCTGCATTAAGCTGTAAGTAAATATCATATATCTCTTTAAATTTATTCATTTTTTGTAGTCTTCATTAACTTTTCCTTTCAATTCTTCTAAGTGTCCTCTTGCTAATTTCTCATTAGATCTATAGTTAGCATAAAGCCATACAGCCCTTACTTCATATGGCCTTTCAAACGTTATTCCACAATATCTTTCTAAATTTATAAATACATCATCGCGATTATCCCCAATTATCACAGATGGGTGATGTCTAAATACATTTCTCCACTTCAACTTCCGTTTTTGAGTATTTGTTAGAAGTCGCTCAATACCAGATGATAAAATCTCGCAACAATCTTCCACCTTTTATAAAATCAATTTTATTAATAAAGATTGTGCAATCTACTGAATCGCTCCATTTTTTTGTCGCTTTTTTCGCTACATTTTCATTATTTGCGTCAGCTTTTAGAGTTTCAGTCAAAACTCTTGCTTTCATAAAATAACATCTCTAACATAAGGACGGATAATTCTCAACCGTTCATCTATGTATCTTTCTATGTCATCCCTTATCCCGTTATTATTTTTGTCTACTCCTAATAATGTATCCGTCCTATCCTCATATGCCAGATTTGGCTTTCCAGTAAGTTCAGAAACCATATAAAAATAAAAAGTTAATACAGTAGGTTTTACCTCTTGATAGGCAAGATAAATTAAACCAAAAATTAAAAATGTCCCGACAACTATTTTCTTCATATTTTCCCTATAACATATTCACATAATCTGTATTATTAACTCCGTTTATATATAACATTTGTGTTTTTTTTTACATCACAGCTTAGAGCCGTAGAAACAGGAAGCCCCCAACTATTTACTTGTCTGCATTAAGCTGTAAGTAAATATCATATATCTTCAGATTTTTTTCATTTTTTTGAATCTTCATTAACTTTTCCTTTTAAACCTGATAAGTACTCTTTTGATAACTTCTCATTTGTTTTATATACAGCATATAGCCACTGTGCCCTTACCTGATAGGGGTTCTTAAATGTTACCCCACAATACTTTTCTAAATTTACAAACACATCGTCTAAATTACTATTACTCACAAAAGGATGATGCCTAAATACTTGCCTCCACTTTGCTTTACGTTTTCGAGTATTTTTAAAAAGCAATTCAATATCTGACGAGAAGTCGCTCAAATACCTTCCATCATTCTCCATATCAATTTTATTAACAAAGATTGTGCAACCTACTGAATCGCTCCATTTCTTAATTGCCTCTTCTGCTATTTTTTGATTATTTGCGTCCGCCTTAAGAATTTCAGTTAAAACTCTGGTATGCATATAATAAACATCTCTAACATAAGGAGGATATTTCGCTAGCGTTTCGTCTATATATCGTTCTATATCATCCCTTATCCCGTTATTGTTTTTATCTACACCTAATAATGTATCCGTCCTATCCTCATATGCCAGATTTGGCTTTCCAGTAAGTTCAGAAACCATATAGAAATAAAAAGTTAACACAGTAGGTTTTACCTCTTGATAAGCAAGATAAATTAAACCAAAAATTAAAAATATCCCGACAACTATTTTCTTCATATTTCCCCTATAACAAATTCACATACATCAATATTATCAGGTTGAAACTCATAAGAGTAAGATTAGTGTTCACAAAAAAACAACATCTTACTTACTGAGTTTTTCAGCAGCTGAGAAAATAGTTTTGATTCTGTAATGATTTCATGGAAATGAGAGAATTTCACCCCCATTATAGAGGACCAGTTTGAAATAAACACTTCGCCACAACACGGAAGGCCTGAACAGTCTCATCGTTAGTGAGGTACTTGGCGACAGTTCTCCAGATATTGATCTTGTCTTTAAGAGGGAGGCGACACACTCCCACGCCGCTGTTGAGATAGCAGCTTGGATGGAATTCTAAAGTGTACTTCGTGATATGGTCACAGGTTTCTTTGCGGGTCGACTTTGTACAATTCTCATCTTCGTCGCATTCTTTGACGAGCCCTTTTTGTAAGCAGACCATTACACTGTAAATCCACGTGATACCCTTTTCTGTGAAATAGTTGCGATTGATATTTTTGACATAGGTTGAACAAGTTGGGTAGGCGAGTTCTGTGAAGTAGTTGACTCCAACGGGGTCGCACTTGTACTTTTCTTCCATGCACTTGTAGAAGCCACAAGTTGTGTAGGGAAGGCAGATTGATTTCTTTTCAAAATGATATTGGTAGACATCATCTTTGATCGAGAGGCAATTTCCTGATTCACAATCTCCCCATTGGTCCTTGAGTGAGTCGAGGTACTCGCCGCGAATATTCTTTTGTAGGTTTGCGATGATCTTCTTTTGAACTTGGTCGAGTCTTGGTTTAATGGCCTTGTCAAAAATTGGGCCCTTCTTTGCTTTTTCTGGATTGAGATCAAAGAGTTCGAGCTCATGAAGGAGTTTCTTTGCCTGAGGATCTTTCGCAGCAAGTTTCTTCAAGTTTTGAATCACTTCTTTTGGGTGATTTGAAGAGTTTAACGCTTGCTCCAGTTTCTGGTTTGCAAGTGCCGCGAAATTAAAGATAAGGCTTAGAATAAGAATTTTCTTCATGAGCTCTTATTTAGCATTTATTCGTCAAATTGTGTGAGAAAGTTCTTTTCCCATAACATCTTTACAAGAATAGGGTCCATTTTCTGAGTTAAATCCTTGGCCAACTGGTTGATACTTCGATAATTCTCATTCAGGGTCATTTTCCAGATCTTGGCAAAAGACTCTTGAGCACTTTCTCCGTCATAGGAGAGGTCGATAATATCCCATAGAAAGGCCGTTACCCTCCACTCATTTGTTGGACCATGACAAACATCAGTTGGTACTGACTCAATATTTAAAGGAGCTCTTCTTTTGACCATATACTCGAAACTTGCATTTGAATCTTTTAGATCAATCGATAGCCAGGCAGAGAAGAAACTTGCCCAACCTTCTGAAAGCGCAAGGGCCCCATTATAACACTCATCAATTCGATGGCGGCCACCTGCCGAAACACCAATATTGGCCTGGTCATAAATAGCGTGACCTAATTCGTGCCCAACGACATCCCAAAAATGGCCACGTGTGATATTAACAGTATTCCAACTATAGTAGTCACCATCTGATGGCCATCTAAGATTTACTCTTCTCTTCCAAAATGACAGCAGGTCTGAATCATTAAACTTTCTTACCGCCTTCATGGCAATGTCGTGAATGGCCATAACTTGACCCTCTGTCGAGTCGACATCGAAGTACCATGTATTAGTTCTTCCGCACTCAAGCTCTCCTTGGATCTCATAAGTTGAGCGGTAGCTAATCTTGAAGTAGTCGTTGGTAAGTCTTGAGGAGGCAAATTTATTCTTACAGTTAATTTCCAGCTCAGGAGTTTCGAGCACCTGTTCCTCATTTCTTCCATCAATAGATTTTACGAGTTTTACAATGACCTTTGTCTCATTGAGGGGACCGATACTTATGGCCGAACGACTCGGTCTGATGACGTGGTCGAGAATTGTTGGTTGATAGTATTGACCTGGTTTTAATCGTGTATCGATATCGGCACTTGCCGTATTAAAGATGGCGCTACTTCCTAGCGTTAGCATAAATGCTAATCTTCTAAACATATCTAACTCCTTGATTTTAAGCTTTAATTAAATATTATTTCTTCAGAGTATGACAATGCTTACAGGGTAAGATTTTTATAAAATTTTCTTTCATTGACCAATTCCCTGAAGTTGTGGGAATTTGGCCCTATGAAAAGACTAATTCTTCCTATTTTTATACTGCTTTGCTCTGCCGAACTATGGGCCCTTGAGGTTGGTGAGTGCTTAGCTGATCCTCAATCTAAGAAATATATCAATCCTGATTTCAGCGCACCTTATCCTAAGAAGATAAGCTTCACTTGTCGCTATGAGTGTCAGGCCGAGAATCAGTCACAGATACTTCTAGGAAAGAGAACTGTAGAGGTGAGAAGCCTTAAAGACGAGGCGAGGATTCCTGTTTGCCTAGGAGTGGAAGTTAAACAAACTGCTTGGGGTTATGATTTTGATAGAGTCGATCCCTTCTTTATCTATAGTGCAGATATGCCGGCCTTAAAGAAATGGGCCAGAGAGCAAGCAATTGAGCTGGATATCGCTTCTTCTGCACACTTGATGCAGAAGTTAAAAGAAAATTTAAAACAAGTAGGACAGGCCTATGAAATTGCTGGTCAAAATAGTGAGGCCTTTAGAGAAGCCTCAATGATTCTTCTCGATATTGAGCAGTCACTACCAGAAAATACCGAAGTTCTTGATTTTTACATTACAAAAATAGAAGAATTGAATAAAATCATTCCATATGAATTAAATGCACAAAACCTTGTCATGCGCGTTCTTTTTGGCAGCGCTAACTGGCGTTTTAAAAATTAGGAAAATCAATGTTAAATGTTTCAAATATCTCAAAAATCCAAAGTGGTGAGACACTTTATTCTGGAGCCTCGTTTCAAATTAATCCTGGAGAGAAAGTTGGACTTGTGGGACCAAATGGTGCCGGGAAGACAACACTTTTTAGAATGATTATCGGTGAAGAACGCCCAGATGAGGGACAGATTAGCTTCCCTGATAAGTTGAGATGGGCCTACTTCTCACAGAAAGTAGGTGAGATGGCCGGGAAAACTGCCTTACAAGAAGTTATGGAAGGTGACGCCAAGGTGAAGGAGCTTCAAGAAAAGTTAAAATTCTTTGAAGAGCAACTTGCTGACTGTGCAAATATGTCTGACGATGAAATGAATGACGTTCTCATGAAGATGGGTGACGTTCAAACTGAATTTGAAAAGCGTGGGGGATATGATCTTGAAGTTCGCGCACAAGAAATTCTAACGGGGCTAGGGATTCTTCCTGAAAATCACTACGATATGGTAGAGAGTTTCAGTGGAGGATGGAAAATGAGAATTGCCCTTGCAAAAGTTCTCGTTATGACACCAGATCTTATCATTATGGATGAGCCTACCAACTACCTCGATATGGAAACAATTCTATGGCTAGAAGAGTGGTTAAAGAACTACTCTGGGGCCATTTTCATGACGACTCACGATAGGGACTTCATGAATAATGTATGTAATAAGATTATTGAAATTGCTCACGGTAGAATGACGACTTACTCTGGTAATTACGACTTCTATATTCAAGAAAGAGATATTCGTCTTGAGCAACTCAAGGCCCAGGCCGCAAGGCAACAAGAGATGCTAGCAAAGGAAGAAGAGTTTATTGCAAAGTTTAAAGCAAGGGCCTCTCATGCAGCACAAGTACAATCGAGAGTAAAAAAGTTAGAGAAAATTGATAGAATTGAAGTTCCAGCAGAAGAGGAAACAATTAACTTTCAATTCCCTGAACCTCCTCGTGGAGGAGATGATGTTGTCATCATCAAAAATCTGAGTAAGGTTTGGGAAAAGGCCGGACAAGAGCACTTAGTTTTTAAAGGTCTTAATGCCACAGTTAAGCGATTGAGTAAAATTGCAATTGTTGGTGTTAATGGAGCAGGTAAATCAACTCTTTTAAAATGTATTACCAATCATACAGATGCGACTGAAGGTGATGTGGCCATCGGTCCTAGTATAAAGATTGGATACTTTAGCCAATATTCCCTTGAGGTTTTAGAACCAGAAAATAGTGTTTTTGATGAAGTTAGAAAAGGTCTGACTGAAGCGAGCGACGGGTATATTCGAAATCTATTAGCCGCCTTTCTCTTTAGAGGGACGGATGTCGATAAGAAGGTAAAGTATCTTTCAGGTGGAGAAAAGTCTCGACTCGTTCTTGCTGTCCTTCTTTCTCAAAATAATAATTTCCTCGTTCTTGATGAGCCGACGAACCACCTTGATATTAAATCAAGAGAAGTTCTTCTGGATGCTTTAAAGAAATACCAGGGGACAATCATCTTTGTTAGCCACGATAGACACTTTCTTCATGAGTTAACTGAGAAAGTCTATGAAGTTTCAAAGGGTGAAGTGATTATTTACCCTGGTGATTACAAGTACTATCTTTCTAAAACTTCTGAGTAAGACCGACGCTGAGCATTCTCGGTTTTCCCGGTCTTGCACCATAAGGTCTAAGGCTGACGAGATAAGTATTATCGAAGATATTATCAACTTTAAGATAGGCCTTACCTTTCTTAGAATACTTATAGCTACCAACCCAGTCGACAACAGCATATGAAGGAAGGATTCTTCTTCCATCTTTGACTGATTGATCGGCCATCTTTCCCTTCCAAATAGTATTAAAAGATGTTGAGTAGTTTTGGAAGTCTAGCCCAACTTTTGCTGAAACTTGGTCTTGAGGAACATAAGGAAGAGGATCACCGTCTTTGATCTCTCCAACACCCCATTCCTTATTATCTGAAGTTGTATTCTGTGTGAATCTTGCAACTGTTCTCGTATAACTCAGCTCCACTGGAAAATGAAACTTCCCGGCCTTAAAAGTATGTGAAGCAGCTGATTCAAGTCCAAAAATTTCGGCCTCTCCACCATTGTATTCAGCATCAAGATTTGAATCATCACATCCAGATGAGAAAGTACAGGTTCCCTTAATATTCTTATAGTCAGAATAGAATCCTATAACTTCTAAGAAGATTGGGGCCTTTAGTCTAAAACCAAGTTCGTAGTTCACACTTTCTTCAGGTTCGATTGAATCATCTTGTCCCGGGCCAACCAGCGTGATTCCCTTATTGACTCCTCCAACGAAAACAAAATCATTTGTGAGCATATAGTTAAAACCAATACCAGGGATAAAGATATTGTCTTCATTTTCTCCATTCATCGCGCTGTCGAGACTTTCTTCTCGTTTCGTCTTTACCATCTCAAGACGAGCACCCGCTGAAATTGTCAGATCGTTATAATTGACTTCATCTTCAGCAAAGAGAGTTATCGCTCTTGAAGTATCTTTTGTGGTGTTTGTTGTCGCATCACTTCCAGCGACGTAACTGAGCTTGCCACCAATGACTTCGGCTTCTTTTGTCGTGTGATTTCTTTTAACCTGGTCTCTGTGGAATCTCGCCCCAAGAGAGAAGTTATGATAGAAGTCACCATGATCAAAAGTTATCATGGATTGAAGTTGAACTCCTTGAGAAAAATATTTTCTCCCATTATTTCCAAGAACAAGTCTTTCATCATCTGTTGCTGTATCAACTTCACCTTTAATAATGGCAAGTTCTCTTGCACTTGATCCATTGAGAAGAATATCAGTCATATCGCTTCCAGACTTAAGCTTATTAAACTTAAACCAATCTCTTTGAAACTTATGATGGTATGCCGTAGTGTTAAGAGAGATATTTGAATTAAGCTTCACAGAGTGCTTAAGTTGTAATTGGTAGTGCTTCCAATCCATTTCATCATTTGATGAGGCCGTATATCTGTTGTAAGCATTTGCATCAAAGTCCACAAGGCTTGTTCCAAGGTAAGTTTCACGAGAGTTCTCATCAGCATAGCTGGCCTTTAAGGCCACTGTTTGTGACTTTCCTCCAAGGGCCTTACCAAGGTCAAATTGATACTTTGCAAGGATATCATTCTTTTCAAACCCCGTATCCGCTCCATTTGGAAGCTCTTTGAAACCTTCACTTTGAAGTCTATGAGTTTCAATACGCCAGCCTGTATTTCCCTTTGTTCCTGAGTTTGAAAGCATTGCCTTTTGAATCTTTCCATATGAAAGATTGAGCTCACTTTCAGTCTTTTTTAGAATTGGCCTCGTCACAATATTGACGGCACCACCAATTGAGTTAGGCCCATATTTTACGGCCGACGGCCCTTTGAAAACTTCCATATTGGAAGCTTTGGTCGGAGTCGGAAAATAATATGCAGCAGGTGCAGAGTAGGGAGCTGGACCAATGAGAATCCCATCTTCCATCAGAGTCACTTTCTTACTTCTATGTGGGTGAGCACCACGAAGACCAATATTAGGTCTTAGTCCGACTCCGTCTTCTTCTTGGATGTAAACACCTGGGACTTTGTCTAGAACTCGTCCAATATCTGTATAGTCGAATTTCTCAAGGGCCTGATCATCAATGAAGTGAGCTGAGCCTGGTGAAGAGAAGGCCTTTTGTTTTGATCCGATAACATAGATTGTATCATCAACCGCAACATCGCTATTGTCTTGAATTGTCGTCTGGCTAACTTGGGCCTGGACCGCTGAAAAAATAAATATAAGTGAAATAAATTTTTGCATATTCTAGTCCATGTCCCCTTGAGATTGGCTTGGCGCTGAGTCCTTACCTAGGGCCAGTAGGAATTCACCTTTTAGAATATTTGTAATATTTCTAACGTCATCAAATTTTGCACAGATATCTTGTTTTGAAATCTCTACCTGATTATTAAGCAGGTCTTCAAAGCTCGAAATAGCTGCTAGAGTCTGAGCATTGATATCATTTGCCACTGTTTCGAATTCAAGATGTCTTAAGTAATCATCGTATCCAAAACCATTAACTTTCGTAAGAGGAGAAATTCCATTAAAGACTTGTTGGAACCCTTTGAGGTTTTCAAGAATTGAACTAGCTGCCAGCTTTGGATCGGCTGCGTGCTCTGTCAATTTGGCACAGTTCTTTCTTCCTGTTCCAATCTTTTGATCTTTTACGACTTCTTCAAGGTAGAAAAGCGCCTGAGAAATAACCTTGGCCACTTCAATATTTTCTGCCGGTTTCTTACCTGCTGTCATTGAAAGAGTGTAGTTATCTTTTCTAATATCCCAAGATTTCTCTAGAACAGTGGCCTGCTCTAAGAGGTCATTAGCGGCGAGTTTCATGTAGGCACATCGTTCTACTCTTCTTTGATCAACTGTTTTTTCTAACCATTGATTAAGAAGTCTATTAGCACGAGGACAGTTGTGGGCATCATCTTCAACAAGAATTAAGGCCTCAAGAGCATCTAGACCTCTTGTATTTGCATTTAGCTTAAGCTCGAATTCTCCATTGCGACTTTGCTTGGCAATCTCAAGATCAACACGGCATGCGTTTACTAGTGGCCATGAGTATATTTTAAGCCCAAGCTCTTCTTCGTTAAAAGAAATCGGACCATATTTTGCGGCCTCCAAACGGTGATATGAATTCATCGTCGTTTTGAAGCTCTCTTTTAATTCTTCTTTAAGAACTGAGTACACATTTGTATCTGTTGTCATTGTTTGAGCAACAGCACAGAAAGTTTGTACCTTCTTATTTAAATCATTCGCGTTATTTTTGAAAGTTGTCGTGGCCGGAGCGATAACATTAACACCAATATTTGTGATCATTTTTGATAACTCAAAAGTTCCTGAGTTGATTGAATTCAGATCACCAAGTGTTGCTGTTGTTAGTCCTGCTTGTCCTTGAACTTTGGATGCTGGCCCTTCAGTCAGTTCCTTTTGTTCAAATTCACCACAACTATTAAGAATAAGTGAAGAGATAAATAGTGGAAGTAGTTTTTTCATCATGTGACTCTTTATTAAATTTCTTATTAAGGTTTATAAATAGTTAAGGCCTGTGGGGTAAACCACAGGCCAAGATATTGAATTAAAAATATAATTACCAGTTTCTTACGTTCTCTTTGTTGAAGTTGTAAGATCTTTCAAGAATATCTCTTGCTTTTAAAAGGTCTGCTTTATATTTCGCTACAGCTGCACTATCAGCAGTTGGAAGAACTGGTTTGTCTCCCATTAGAGCATGCATCTTATCAAAGTCAGCATCGCTCATCATTGCTACTGGGCTAAATTGAAATGCAAGAGCGTAACCCTTCATCTCTGACCAATATTTTGCAAGGTTAGTGAATAGGTAAGCATCTGTTCCATACTCATCCATTTCTTTAACAGTTACATTGATATAGTGAACAACAACTGCTGCAATTGTTTTTTCCCATGCTCCAAGTGCAACTCTTGCGTTAGCAACAACATACTTCTTATAGTTTGCTGGCTTAGTTGTAATAAGGTGTCTTCCTCTTAGGAATGCGTTGATGGCATCACCCGAAAAGTCAGTCGCCACTTTAGAAACTCTATCCATTTTTGCTGCATTAATAGAAATACCAAAGTTCTTTTCTGATTGAAGAGAGATTTCTCCATCACCGTTTGTATCAATTGATACTTTATTTCTTACTTGAAGATCAGTGTAGTTCTTATAGTCAACAGCTGCTCCAAAGTATCCAAAACCTTCATCAAAGTGGTGCTCAAGAGTTGTGTAGGCTTTTCCTGGCTTGCTTGGCCATTCGTTATCTGCGTTTAGACCCTTACTTGATCCAAGATCAGTTGAAAGATAGTCACGAGCTGCTTGTGAGTATGAAATGGCTCCGTGGAAAAATTTCTGCGTAAGTTGAGTTAGGTCTCTACCATCTTTAGTTACCTGAGCTTTATTTACTCTTTGCTTTGGAAGGTTTCCATTTGGAACTAGGAATGTATCACCTTCAACTTGGTTCTTAGAGAATTCAGTAAATAGTGAGTTAACATAATCAACTGGAGTATTGAATCCTTGAACTCCGTAAAGTTTTCCTCTTCTAAGTGGATTATCTACACCAGCAATTTTCTTAACTAGATTTTTCCCTGCACCTTTGAGGTCACCGTAGAAGAATCCTTCAGAGATATCAGCTGGAGTACCGTCAAGCATCGTTGCACTTACTTGAAACTCACTTGTCGAGTCTACTGAGTCCATAGCTGATGAGTTTGAAATATTTTGGAAATCAAAGTAGCTATTAAGAACTTCAAGAGCTTCTTTAGAATCACCCATGAAGTTACCAGCTAGTTGTGAACCCATGTAGGCCTTAAGGTCATCAATAAGAACTTGTCTAAAAGTTTGACCAGTATAAGAAACAGAGTTCTTTCCTGTTTCTAAGTTAGATGCAAAAGAATAAACCGCTGGGGCCTTTTTCATTTCATCTTGAATATTCTTTGGGGCAGTCTTAAGTGTTTCAAGCGCTTCTTGGTAAGCTGTCGTTGCTAATACCTGCGTTGAAAGAAATAGCGCTAAAAGTGCTTTAGTTTTCATAATCTCTATACCTCTTGTTATTCGTTATTTATTTGAATGAGAGGTTTCTAGCACTGAGGGTTTGAGGTGTCAAACAATTATTCGAGGTTGTAGACGTATTTATGAACAATCTTCATACCACTAGGTAAGCTATTGAAATCAAACTGATTAATAGCATCAATGGCCGACTTCGCAAAGAGCTTGTGAGTGGTTTCAACGATTTGAATATCTTGGATCTCACCATTTTTTGAGACAAAGAATGAAATAATGGCGTGTCCTTTGACCTGTCTTCTTTGAAGAATACGAGGATAAATAGGAGTGACACTTCTTTTAAGAAGTTTGTTAATAGACTTATTGTCTGTATAAATTCTATTGATTGTTTTCTGAACTTCTTTAAGTTCTTCAACCTTTTCTACTTTCTTTTCAACTTTCTTTCTCGCTACCTTATCAAGCTTCTTAACCTCTTTCTTCTTAACAAGTGGAGTAGGTTTAGGCTTTTCTAGCTTTCTGAATTGAACTTGGACCTTTTGGCTCATCGGAGTAAAAGAAGCCGTCGAAAGAATCGAGTTCTCTTTAACTGCAGGGATAAGAATGAGAATCAGGTGAGCGATGACGCTAAGGGCTACCCATTTCGTCCTTTTATCCGCTAAGTGAATTTCCTTTAGGCTTAAAGTTCTTTCCATTTTTATTAATCAACTCATTGTTTGATTGTTGAAACTATTGTAGATTACTTCATACATATCGTAAAAAAGCGAAAAAAGGAAGTACTATGAAATATTTAAGCATCGCATCCATTCTGCTTTTCACAGCTTACGCTCAAGCGAAAAGTCTGACTGTTTACACATCTAGAAAAGAACACCTCGTTAAGGATATTTTCAAAACTTATGAAAAAGAGACAGGGGTAAAGATCAATTATAAAACAGGTAAGGCCGGAGCGCTTATCCAAAATATTAAGGCCGAGCTTAAGGATCCTAAGGTTGATATCTTTATGACAGTTGATGCTGGAAATCTTTGGTATGCCTCAAGTGAAGGACTTCTTGAATCAACAAAGTCAGATGTTCTGACAAGTCATGTACCAGCTCACCTAAGAGATAGAGATAATAGATGGTTTGGACTTTCAGTGAGAGCCAGAACGACTGTTGTAAATACAAACCTTGTTAAGAAGGGAACAAATATTTCTTATGAAGAGCTGGCAAAACCAGAGTGGAAGGGAAAGCTTTGTCTAAGAACTTCTAAGAAAGTTTACAATCAATCTCTTGTGGCCATGCTTATTGGAACTCACGGGTATGACAAGGCCAAGTCTATTGTAAAAGGATGGGTTGCCAACAAAGTTGATATCTTCTCTAATGATACGAATGTTCTTAAGGCAGTCGCTGCTGGTCAATGTGCTGTTGGAATCGTAAATACATACTACTTTGGAAGACTCATTAAGAAGCAACCAAAGCTTCCTCTTGCTATTATGTGGCCGAACCAAAAGTCTTATGGGGTTCATATCAACGTTTCTGGAGCAGGGATTGTTAAGAACTCAAAGCACCAAGAAGATGCTAGAAAATTCTTAGAGTGGCTCGCTTCAGATGAAGCTCAGAAGCAATTTGCTCAAGTTAATATGGAATACCCAATTCTTAAAACTGCACCACAAACAGATATTGTGAAGTCTTGGGGTGAGTTTAAGCCAAATACAGCATTTAATTTAACAGATGCTGGTAAATTGCAGAAGAAAGCGATAAAACTAATGCATGAAGTTGGTTACAAATAAAAAGGTAGGGGATTACTCCTACCTTTTCTTTTCTATAATTGCATTACTCCCTATTATCTTTCTCTTTATCGAGGGAAAGGATATTCCACAAAAAGATATCGAGTCTTGGACATTTGTTTTAAATGATGTTGTTCCAGGGTTATTAAAGAACTCATTTCAGTTAGTCATTCTTTCAATTATAGGATCTTCTCTGATTGCCTTGCCATTGGCATTCATATTAGAGCTCACAGATATTCCTGCACGAAAAGTTTGGAATGTGACAACTGTCCTGCCTCTTGCATTTCCACTGTATGTCTTGGCCTTTATTTATGTTGGATTTTTTGAATGGGCCGGTCCTGTTCTGACATTCTTTAGAGAGGCCGGTTTTGATACTCTTGGAAATATGAAGTTTAAGAACGCTTTTGGAGTGGCCTTTGTTTTTAGTTTAGGTCTTTTTCCTTATATTCTTTTGCCAATTCGTTTAGTTCTAAAGAAGGTGGATTTTAAACTCTATCAAGCTTCTCGATCACTAGGAAAGTCGGATGGGCATTTTTTAAAAAAAGTTCTTCTTCCTCTTTGTATGGTTCCTATGTTTGCGGGATGTACAATCGTGGGGATGGAAGTCATGGCCGACTTTGGCGCAGTATCAGTTTTTAATTTTGATACATTTACGACTTCAATTTATATGGCATGGAGTAGTCTCTTTAGCTTAGGCTCTGCAACAAGACTTAGCTTAATGCTTCTGACTTTTTCTTTACTACTCTTTTTCCTAGAGTCTCATATCTCAAAGAGACAAGTCCCACTAATTAGTAATGAGTCTCAGGAAGCCTTCTTTAAGCTGAAGCTTCTTCCAAAGATGGCCGCACTGTCTTTTTTGGGAATTGTCACTTTCTTTTCATTAATTCTTCCAATTATTCAATTAGTTCTTTGGTCATACCATGCATGGAAGAATGAGCTGAGTGCAAATTATTTCTCACTTATTAAAAATACCTTGATGCTGGCCTTCAGTGTTGGCGGGAGTATTCTAATTATTTCTCTGATCCTTGTTTATGCGGAGAGAAATAAACACCATAAGAGATGGTTGCCACTATTTAGAAGCTTCTTCTTAGTTGGTTATGCTTTACCTGGAAATATTGTTGCGGTAGGAGTTTTTCTACTCTTCATGAATATTTTAGGAACTTCTCCCATGGAGATGGGATTGGCCCTTGTGATCATAGGACTGACTTATCGTTTCTTATCAGTTGGGCATCGTACGATTTCTCCTACTGCTAGGCTGATTAATCCTAACTTTGAAAAGGCCTCTAAGAGTTTAGGTAAAAAGAGATGGACTTTTATTTTTAAAGTTTGGCTTCCATTTTTAAGAGGTAATGCCATCTATGCCTTTCTCTTTGTTTTTGTCGAAGTTGCTAAGGAAATGCCACTAACCTTAATGTTAAGACCAATAGGACATGATACACTATCTACAAAGATTTATGAGCTCACAAGTGAAGGAGAGTGGGAGAGAGCGGCACTAGGAGCTCTTTTTCTGGTTATCCTTGGAATGAGTACCGTTCTATTGATGAGTCTAAAAGGAGAGAACCATGCTGAAGGTCACTGATTTAAGCGTTAAGCGTGGAGATAATATTGTTTTAGAGAATGTGAACTTCAATGTTCATGAGCATAAATTAATTTCCCTTGTCGGGCCTTCTGGTTGTGGAAAGTCGACACTGCTTCACTCGATAATTGGTTTTGTAAAACCATTAAAAGGTTTAGTGGAGCTACATGGAAAAGATCTTATTAATATTCCAATAGAAAAGAGATCCATTGGGATCGTCTTTCAAGATAATACTCTCTTTCCAAATCTCTCTGTGAGAGAAAATATTGAATATGGAATTTCAACTTGGGAGAAAGGTCATCGTGATAATCGTGTTAATGAACTTCTCGACTTAGTCGGTCTTAGGGCCCATGAAAGTAAGCTACCTCACGAACTTAGCGGGGGAGAGAAGCAACGTGTGGCCATTATCAGGGCCCTCGCTCCGCAACCGAAACTTCTTTTAATGGATGAGAGTTTTTCAAGTCTTGATCCAGTCCTTAGACATAAATTGCGAGAAGAGGTCAAAGAGATTCTGAAGTCTCTTTCGATGACATGTATCCTTGTCACTCACGATAGAGATGAGGCCATGAACTTTTCAGATGAAGTGATCGTACTCAACGATGGGAGAGTCCAGCAATATGGGACTCCAAGTGAAATTTATTTAAGGCCGGCCAATCAATTCGTGGCACAATTCTTTGGTAGTGGAAATATTGTCGCAGAGAATTGCCCTTCAAAGCTAAGAGAGGGTTACTATCATAAGGTTGAAATTTCTGACGAGGGTGAAGTCGAGACGATTGTGGTAAGAAAGGTTTTTAGCAATGGCTTCTTCTACTACGATTTACAAATACCAAATTCTCAAACAAGGTTTAATCATATCGCATGTGCCCATGACTTTGCTCTTGAGGAGCGCGTTAAGGTAGACTTATGTGAGGCATGGAGCTTTTTAGACTCTTAATAACGCGTTCTGCCGTTTCTTTGGGGTGTTTTATCTTTAAAATAAATACATTACTAAGGTAGTAAAGTTATACACAAATTAAGATAAACGCTTACAAAGGGAATTCATGGAATCGATCGTAAACTCTATTGAGTTACAGTACCTCATTCTGTTTTCTATCCTTCTCATTTTACCGAAATTACTTTTAAGATTTCATATTCCTGTGGGAATCTCCTCAATTTTTTTAGGGATCGCAACTGCACTTGGACTAGGTTGGTTTGAAAATGATCAACTTCTCCTGATGCTCTCAAGACTTGGGATCACTTCTCTTTTCCTCTTTGCTGGACTTGAAATTCAAGTAGAAGAACTCAAAAGGGATGGACCGGCCCTCTTGGCCCATGTCTGCCAAACTATTGTTCTAACAGTGGCCATCGCTGTTATCTTCTATTTTACTTTTGGGCTTGTTCCAAGAGCGGCACTCTTACTGGCCTTGGCCATTATGACGCCTTCAACTGGTTTCATCCTCAACTCTCTTAAGAATTATGGATTTACAGAAGAGCAGCAATATTGGATTCGTTCAAAGGCCATTGCAAAAGAGATCGGAGCAATCTTCTTACTCTTCATTGCCCTTCAATCTGATAGTTGGACACAGCTAGGAACTTCATCAGGAATTTTATTGGCCCTGATCTGTGTTCTTCCAATTATCTTTAAATTATTTTTCAAGTTCATCGCCCCATATGCCCCAGATTCAGAAGTTGCCTTTTTAATTTTAACGGCACTTATCTGTGGAGTCCTAACTAAGAAAATTGGAACTTATTATCTTGTTGGGGCCTTTATTGTTGGTGTTATTGCCTCTGAATTCAAACACTTTGGAAAGAGTGAGAAAGCAGAGCCAATCTTAAAGCACCTTGGAATTTTCTTTTCTTTCTTTATTCCATTCTACTTCTTCAAAGCAGGGCTTTCTTTTACAAAAGAACTCTTCACGGTAGAAGGGCTTATTATTGGAATGGTTTTCTTATTGGTATTTATCCCTCTAAGAATTCTTCACGTCTACGTGACACTTAAGTTATTTATTAAAGATTTCTGGAATTCAAGAGCGGAGATTTCAACATCTCTTCTACCAACTCTCATTTTTGGGCTTGTTATTGCAGGCATTCTTAAAGAGAGATTCGATCTTGAGCCTAAAATAATGTCAGGGCTAATCGTGTATACTCTCTTCTCGAGTATTATTCCGGCCGTGGTCTTTAAGAAGACACCACCTGAATCATTTGTTTAAAATAAAAGGCCCTAATAAAGGGCCTTTTTTATTATGACTTACTCTCTTTTAAGAGCTGTACTCCAAGTAGGAACCATCCAATAATAAATGAAACGCCGCCAAGAGGAACGACCATGGCCATGGCCTTGATTCCAGTGATTGCGTAGAGATAGCAAAACCCACTAAAGAGAATTGTTCCTAAAGTAAAGAAACGTCCCACCCAAGGAAATGTTTTGCCAAGGGCAATTCCTATTAGGGGAAGAATCAAAAGAGCAACTCCATGAAGCTGGTGATAAGTTACACCTGTTTCAAAAGTTGCGATAGCTTTCTCACTAACTTTTCCCTGTAGCCCATGGGCCCCAAAAGCTCCGATGATAACTGTTAAACCTAAATTAAAAGCCGCTCTTGAAAGAGCTATTTTCTTGCGTGCAATCATATCCATAAAGACTCGCTTAAGTTGATGTTAATCTTGCTCCTATTCTAGAAGCAGTGAAATCCTTAGTCCATTCAAACTGCTATACAGAAGTGGGGTTATAAACCAAATATTTCAATGTAAAAGTAGTGCCTTACACACTATCTTTATGAGTAGTTTTGAAAACAGCGCTAATTCATAAATAATTTCATTGAGATAAGTGAGTCTCATCCCCATTATAAAGGTGCAGTTTATAGTCCATCATTACAGCAATTGTTCATTTACTGAACAATGCTTATTTTTTATGAGGGAAACTATGAGGTAAGTACCTGTTTTTACACTATGTGTTCGGCATCGATATTGCTTATAAAATAGGGATGAACTTTGTGAAATGGCTTCTTATTCTCTGTTTGAGCTTACCTTGCTTTGCCAAGTCTGTGACGATCTATGCTTTTAGAGGAAGCCGAGAGATGAATAATGGAGCATGGAATTATATCCTGCCAACACATCCATTTCACGACCCACTTATTATGGCCGGTCATGTTGGTTTCTCATTAGATAGAGGAAGATCAATTTTTGGTTTTGAGCCAATTATTAAGTACAACCTAAAAGGATTATTAAATTCTTTTAAGCTAAAGAAGAGGGTCCCTTTAGAGGCTCAGATTGCAGATAATACCGATCTCTTTCATAGGGCTGCAAATCAACGTTTCACTCTCTTTGATGAGCCGGTTAAGGTTTATGCTTATGAGGTGGAAGTTAGTGACGAGATCTACGATGAGATCGTTAAGGATATTCGTGGCAGGCCTATTCAGACAAAATATGCGTTTCCTAAGAAAGAAGAATTCTTTGCCAAGGGAGTGGCCAATTGCGCTACTTATCTGGATAAGTACAATATCCCAATTCCCGAAAAATCAGGTTGGATGCATACCTATATAAAGAGAATAAAATTCATGCCGAATGCTCGTCGAGTTCACTATTTTTCAAGTGAAGGTGAAATAAGCAGTGTTCAATCCTTGGGAAGAAAGAGTTATTCCTCTTTAGAACTCCAGGTCAAAAAATGGATAAGGGAGAATTTTAAGAATTACCCAATTGAAGATGAGGACTTTGGGCAATATAGATTATTCTTTCTTAAAAGACTTATAGAGCTAGAGAATGAGTCTCAAAGTGTGCTCTCAAAGAATGAAATCTACGATCAACTTGTGGCCAGTCGAAACTTATTGAGTAATGAAGAGGCTTCACAGGGGATGCACGAAATCAATAAGCTCTATGGAAAACCAAAACTTAGAACCTTTCCAAAACGTGTTGGAAAGAGTTGTCTTCACTATATAAGATCCTTTCTCGGAAAAAAATCTAATGTTTTTGAATAGTTAGATGCTAAAGTTTCTTTGTTCATGATCAATATCATATTAATTCTTTGTCAGTGTTCGACCGATCAAACCTATAATCAATCTTAAGGTTATCTTGAGATTGTAAATGGGAGTCTTAAATTGACACATGCATTAAATTATTTTGAGTTATTGAAGAATGAGAGCCCTGGAATCTTTTATAAATGCTCCAACAAAGATGGATGGCCCATCACGCATATTTCAAATAACATCGAAATTTTCGGATTCTCAAAGATTGATATTCTCAATAATAAAGTTTCATTTAAGGATATGATGCATCCAGAGGATTATGATCGTATTGAAATTGAATTAGCTGAAGTTCTCAAGAAGAAGCAAGACATCGCTCATTTTGAATGGCGATTAATTTCTCCAAATGGCGAACAGTTCTGGATTAGAGAAAAGGCCATTCTCGAAAGAGATATGTGGGGAAAAGTAAAGAGTTATCATGGTCTACTTGTCGATGTTTCAAAAGAAAAGAAGGCGAGTAATGAACTTCGAATTGTTAAGGATATGGCAAATCAGTATCAAGAGATGATTGATCAAATTGCAATTGTCGCTTCAACAGATCTAAAAGGTCGCATTACTTATGTTAACGAAGAATTTTGTAAAGTTTCTGGTTTTTATCGCAATGAATTAATTGGCCAAACCCATTCGGTGGTAAATTCTGGTCTTCATGATAAGGCCTTCTTTAAAAATATGTGGAGAACAATTGGACGTGGTCAAATTTGGCGCGGCCAAGTTGCAAATAAGAAGAAGAATGGAGAAATCTACTGGCTAGAAACGGCAATCGTTCCCTTTATGGATAACGGTAAGGTCACACATTATATGGCCATTCGTTTTGATATCTCTGAAAGCAAGAGACTAGAAAAACTACTCGAAGAAGAGCAGCGCTTAAATGAGCTGACAACTCACTTAGCAACTATTGGCGAGATGAGCACAGGGGTTATGCACGAGATTAATAATCCTCTCTCAATCATTAGCTTTCATCTGGACTATGTGATGATGCAATTAGAAAAGGGAGAGCTAAACGATAAAATGCTTTCGCACTCTTTAAGTAAAATGAAACTTGGAGTAAAGAGAGCATCAAAGGTCACAACCTCTTTAAGAAGTTTGTCGAAATTTAACTCTGATGAAAAAGATCGCAAAGTTGATCTCAAAAAACTCATTGATGAAACACTTGATCTCTGTGTTTTTAAACTCAAGAAGAATAGTGTTGAAGTTAAGTTAAAGAGACTAACAAATCTTGAAAGTATATTCTCAAAATCAACTGCGATTTCTCAAATTCTAATCAATCTAATTAATAATAGTATTGATGCGATTGAAAACTTAGAAGACAAGCGGATTAAATTATTTAGAGGAAACTGA
>NZ_AUNJ01000459.1 GCF_000447775.1 Bacteriovorax sp. DB6_IX | reverse complement strand
CAGTAATAATTTACCACATTGCTCGGAACTTTAAGAAACTGTAAAATTTTAATGAGTTATCTAAAGTGTGAGTTAGTTTGAAGACATTTAATTTATTTATTCTATTCATTTCGTTGAATGTCATGTCCATGGCAAACTCTCTAAAAACTGAGAAGAAAGAGGCCTATGCCTTTAAGAAGATCAAGGATTCACTTGAGTCTCAGATGGAGCAATTAGATCTTTCGGCAGAAGATAAACTCTACTATTATAAGTCTCTCTATGAGCGCCTCAATGGTCTTAATATAAGTTATTACAAGAAAGAAGTTTTAAATAAGATCATTAATTCTTTAAATTCTAAAGATTCCAGTGAAAGATTAAAATATCAAGTTGAGTTATTAAATTATTACTATCAAGGCTCAGATATCATTGGCCTTTCAAATACTCTTTCACAAATTTCAATGCCAAAGAAGATTACGAACTACCAAGAGGCCCTGGTCACTTTCTATGATTACTTTCTAAAGGCCAGAACTTCTGGAGAAGTTTTATCTCCTGATCAGTATAAGCAACTTGTAGACTACGGTCTTCGAAGAGATATCCTTAACCGTGATATCGAGATTCTTATTCAAAGAAAAGAGTTTAACGAGAGCTTAGTACTTTTAGAAAAGTCTCGTTTTAAAGATACCCTTTCAAAGATTAAACTTGTGAGTTTGACAAAGCTGACTGGAGAGAAAAAGTCCCACTGTCAGGGGAATGTCTCTTTAAAGTTTATAAAGGATCTTTGCCGCGCAAAGAGACAAAGTGAGTTTGCAGCTCTGGTTGAGAGGTTTGAGGGGTTATATCCTCAAGAGTTTGTTGTGAGAAATTTACTGCTGCATTTAGCTGTTGGAGAAAAGAGATGAGAGCGTTATTAAAATCACTTTCTTTGCTAAGTATGATGTTGATCTTCATGTCAAATAACTGTGAGAGAACGGATCAGCATGGTGGCTTTGCAACCCCAAATCGAGATTTTAGATATCCAGAACATAGTCAGTTAAAAAATGATGATGTTTTCGTTCTTTGTAAGAGATCTCAGCCATGTGATGACGGAACATATCGAGATGCATTCGTTTCAAAGAAGGTTTGTCGTCAACTTCTTAATATGCAAAAAGTCACTCAGTGTAAATTACAAGTCGGACAGAAGATTGATCCAAATCGTGACTTTGGCTGCTCTTGTGATGATGTTTGCCCGATGAATAAATTTTATAATAAGAAAATGAATATTTTTGACTCACCTGAGGAGAATGTCACGCTAGATGATCTCTATGATGAGCTTGAAGCTCCTAAAGATCGTGAAGGAAAGTATAAACTCAATATGGGGCTGACTGATATTAATCATAAGCTAAGTACCTATCTAAAATTTGAAAAGGATAAGGAACTCCCCGATTTTAAAAATAGCGACGAGAAAACTAAATTCTATAAAGATGCGATTAAGTCTGCACTCGCTGGAGAAGTTACATCATTACCTGGGTATGAAAATTTGAATCAGGCCATTAATGATTCACCTGAGTTCAAGGCCATGTTTAGGGATGAATTAGAGGCCTACTCTAGTGCTGGTACAGGAGAATTAAATAAGAGATGGCAACAGGTTGTGGCCAAGGATAAGAATAAAGATATTGACCCTCTTCTTAACTTAAGAAGAGTGGACGAAAGTCTCTCTGAAGATAATTCTGGCTCTTATCGCAAGGTAAGTTTTAGCACGCCAAAAGATGATATGGTTGTCGGAACGATTGTTCCCTTTGGCGAAGATGAACCTTACAAGCAGAGAAGATCAGCTTTTGGTGATATGGAAAGAGTTTACTGTTTGATGGGAACAAGGAAATCAGAATCGTCATTAGAATCTTCACAAGAATCCAATGAAAAAGGCAGTCAAAAGTGTACCAATCAAATAGTTAAAAGCTCCCGTGGTATCCATCTTATGCCAGGGAATCGGCCAATTGATAATTTCTACTTAGATGATCGCTCAAGCGATGAGCAAATGGCCTATGATAAGGCCCTTGTTCAGCAATGTTATGAGTATACAGGATGTCGTGGACAAGAAGATCGTATGCTAGATCTTTCTCCTGAAGATCCAGCGCTTTCACCAAGTAATATGGCCTTTTCTCAAGATGCCGGTGTTAAAAATGGCGAGCCTATGGTGAAGTGGAATGAGTGTAGCTCAAGTACTGGGGTTACTGGTTCCTATGTTGGGGCGGGAGGTCGTTCTCGCTGTGGTCAAAGGCCAATGTCTAAGGAATTCTCTGATTTTCTTAATCAAAACTTACAAAAATGTGTGAATCTTGCCCTTGCTCAGATTGGAAAGAAGCCTTCAGTGACATTACATATTGATCACAAGGGGATTTTGGCAGATACTAGACACAATAGTAAATCGAATCATAGCGTTGGACGTGCGATCGATATTTCAGGATTTGAAGTGACAATGGAAGATGGGACTAAGAAACTTCTTAAGTACTCGAAGTCGAGTCAAAAAGGTTCATTGGAATCTCAATTCTTCCCTCAGTTTAGATCTTGTTGGAGTAAGAAAATGGAGCAGGCCAAGTCTAATTGTCCAGGTCGAGATCCTAAGGGGTCAATTGGACATGAGGATCATAGGCATACTCATCACTTACATATTTCACTTCCATATTGCCCAAGAAAAGGAGGTTACTATGTTAAGTAATCTTATCAAATCAGCTCTTCTCTTTGGCCTAGTCTCACAACTTTGGGCCTCAGAATACAATAAAGATATTAGTTTCAAGGATACTAAGGGCACTGAGTATCAGATGAAATTAGAACTCTATGAAGAGCCGGTAGATACACCTTTTAGGCTCTCTTTCTATGTTAAGTGTGGCAAGAAAAAGAAGGCCATCTTAGATAAGTATCCTATTTGTGATTACTCTAGTTATAAACTCGATGAGAAAAAGTCTCATCTTGAGGCCCATATTCTCGACTACAATCCAGATAATGGTAAGTGTGATATTAAACGAGTTAAAACACTGAGTCTAAAGAATATATGTAAATAGAGCTGACTAAGTCAGCTCTTTTTTTATAATGAATTTGAGTCTGAACGATGTCCATCAATGAGTGATCTCTTTTGATCGAGTCCATCTACTAATTGTTTCGATCTTATAAAATCTCTTTCTTCCGCTGTGTACTTTAAGTTATCCGAGTCGATAACATGAAGTGTTTGCGTTGGGAAAGCAAAGCTAATCTCCATTTCTTTAGCAATTCTCATAATGTCCAATAAGAGGTTTTGACGCTCGTTTAGCTCACAAGACCAATCAGGAACTTGCCAGAAAACATAGAGAAGGATTTCAAGAGCACTTGATCCCATCTCATTAAAGTAGACATGGAAGTAATCCTTTCTGGTATGAGGGTGTTTCATAATCAGCTGACGAATGGCCTCACAGAAATTCTCTATTTTATTTGGCGGTGTCGAGTAATCAATGGCAAGTTTAGTCGAGTAGCGACGATACTTTCTTTGACCGAGATTATCGATATGAGCATTTGTGAGATTGCCATTTGGAACAGTGATAATTGAATCATAGAAGGTTTTAATTCGCGTTGAGCGGAGTCCAACCTCTACAACTGTCCCTTCGATATTACCATTTATCACAACCCAGTCTCCAATGCTAAAAGGACGATCTACTAAAACGGTAAATGATCCAAACAGATTTGATACGGTGTCTTTTGCGGCCAGGGCAAACGCGATCCCCCCAATTCCCATACCAGCTAGGATATTCTTCATATTGATGTCAAGTGCATCTCCAATAAAGAGGATTCCAAATGAATAGACAAAGAAGCGCGATGTCTTTCTGACAAGGGGGACTAAGATATCATCAAATTTATTCTCAGTTTGCTTGGCCTTTTCTTCTAAGAAGAGGCAGACGATATCGATGAGTTTTACTAGAACTAAGATAATTGAAATTGTAATTGCGATTTCGCAACCTTTTAGAAAGTATGTGAGAATCTTCTCTGGAAATTCTAAGTATTTCACTAGCCAATTAAGGGTTGTTGCAAATGCCAAAAATCCTATTGGGGATGTAAATTTCTTCTGATCTTTTTCTGTGAAGCTCACACCTCGTCTTGCGAGAAAATCGACTGCTTTCACAGCGAAGTAGAGCCTGACAATACGATCAACAATATAAGAAAGTAGGATGACAATAAAGAGTCCCAGCCATTGAATATTGAGCAGGATAAAGTTCTTTTTAAAGGCCCAGTCAGGCAGGTTGTTCTTTATTTTTCTAGTCCATGACTTATCTTTAGCGACGTTGGCAACGACGTCTTT
>NZ_AUNJ01000458.1 GCF_000447775.1 Bacteriovorax sp. DB6_IX | reverse complement strand
ANGAAATTGGTTCTCAATGAAAATGGCAAACAAGTTCTCAATCATGCTCAAAAAATCTTTAGGCAATCAGAAGAGCTCATCGAGTCCGTTAAAAGTGAACATATTAATACTCAGAAGATTATAAAAATTGGAGTTATTCCCTGGATCTCAAATGATCAGATTCTTGAATTTATCAAACCTGCTCTGGCCAATAAATATATCAAGCTAGAGGTTTACCAAAAAGACCTAGAAACTCTTATCAAAGAGATCAAGTCCAATAAACTTGATCTCATAATCTGCGACTCTCAATACTCAGGTCGCTCAAAGAAAATTCGCGGCCAAATACTCTACACAGATAAAATCTTTTGCCTCTGCTCTTCCAAACTTAAGAAGACCAAACGCTTCCCTAAAATTCTTGAGGAGAGCACTATTATTAAATATTCTGAAAATTCAATTATCAGCGAAGTCGTCGATGAGTTTTTGCAGGATGGCAATTATCGCTTTGATAATATTGCTGAATTCTCTGACACTTCTTTGATTTTGAGAACTGTTGAGAAGAGTCATTATATTAGTTTTTTGCCGGAGTCGGTTGCTAAGGATTCGATAAAGAATAAGAGGGTGAAGAAGCTTGGGGTTATTCCTGATCAGGAAGTTTCTTATTGGGCGCTTACGAATACTCAAAATAGCTCTAATAGCTACATATCAGAACTAATTGACTCCTTTAAAAACTGATACATATAAATGGGGATGAATCCGACTCATCTCCATGAAACCATTTAGGAAATACTTCAATATCCTCAACTGTGTAAAACAAAAGCAAATAAGGACCTGATTTTAAAGCTTTATATGCTTCTCACAACCCCATTTCTGTATAGCAGTTTACAAGAAATAGTTTACCTCTTTGCGAATCTTGGGTAAAACTTAGTCCTATGCTAATTTATTCAAAAACAACAGAGACATTTCTTAAGAAGATGAGATTAATGGCCACACAAATAATGGCGATTGAGATGAATCTTAAGTTTTCAGGAAAACGTGTTCTCATTAATGGAATTTACTATCCTCTAAACTTTGTCGTTTTCGAATCAAAAAATTATCTTGGCCTGTATGATCCTAAGCTCTACCAGATATCACTCAATAAGCAGCTCATGTTTGAAGTGAGTGATGATATTTTAAGGAATGTCCTTAGGCACGAATTGGCCCATTTTATGGTAGCTGTCCAATACCAGTATACAGAACAAGACCATGGTGTAGAGTTTAGAAATATTTTTAAAGCATATAATTGGGATTTGAGCTTCTCAAAATCCCAGATTGATCTTTCTAAGAGTTTAAAGAGAGATGAAAATGAAAAGCGCCTCTTAGAGAAAATTGAAAAGCTTCTAAAATTAGGACAGTCCTCTAATCAGCATGAAGCGAGTCTGGCAACAAAGAAGGCCAACGACCTCATGTTAAAGCATAATCTTGAAAACCTTGGTGCCGATGATGAAGTTAGTTACGTCAAAAGAGTCATGGAATACAAGCGAAGAAATACCAAGCATGATGCAATCTATGAGATTCTCAAAGAGTTCCAAGTCTATCCTGTTTTTAATCAAGGGCATGGCGGTGGATACTTAGAGATAATTGGATCTAAACCTAATATCCTCATTGCAGATTACCTTTGCCAGTATTTAGATCACTCGATTGACATGGTCTGGCTAGAGGCAAAGCGCGAAAACCCTAAATTAAAAGGTCAGGTCGCAAAGAACTCATTTATGAGAAGTTTTGCCTCAACTGTTGCTCAGGGTTTAAGAAAAGAGAGTCCACAATCAGGTCCTCAAGTAAGTACAAAAGATCTCATTTCTATTAAGAATGATTTACAATTGAGGGTCCAGAGAGTTTATCCTAAGCTCAGACAGAGTTATTCAAAGGGAAAAACCGATTCAGCTGCCTCGAGTGCCGGTAGCGCTAAAGGTAAAAAGTTTAAGATTTCCAAGGGCTTACAAAATAAAGGCAGTTCTTCTAAATTTCTTTCAGGAATAAATAAATCCAAGTTACAACCTCAGATATTCTAAGTATCGGAAATAACTGACATCTAATAAAAGTTAAGATTTTTTTATATAATTAAATGAAAACGCTATTATAGTTTAGTTATAAAGGTAATTGCGCTATGACGATGAAGAATAAAAAGAAGAAGGTAGACCAGCTTGTCACTTCATGTTCGATGGTTTTTAAAAGCTATCTCTATGAAGTTGTCATATCTAAAAATAAGGCCAACCTTTGGCACTTCACAGCTTCTAAAAAAGATAAGAAGTATGTGGTATATTGTGCTCCGGAGCTTGATAAAGTTAAGGGAATTATTAAAGTCGCTCTCAAAAAAGTTCCTAAAGACTCAAAGCTTGTCGTGGTTTGCAGTGGTCACAGTGAAGCAGAAAAATCTTCTGCTGAAGAAAGCGATTACACTCTCGTAACACTAGAAACAATCAAACAATATGGAACAGAAATGATTGAAGCCCGCTCAAGGGAGCCTGTTTAAACTGCTCCCTTTACGTGGGGTTCAGCCCACCCAAATAATCCAAATTATAAAAACAAATAAAGATATCAATATGTACTTGCAGCATATCGACTCTCTTCGTGGTTGTTGCAAGCGTGTTTTTAGTGGAAGAATTTCAGGTAGAATTTGGGCAGTTATAAATTATAACTACCATATGCAATATGCTGAAAAACTAAAATGAGTTATCTATTTAATAGTACGAGGAAATATATCGCCTCTTAGCTTTTTTTGATAAGAAGCTTCTAGTTACTTACACCATTTTACTGGAGCAGTTTCTACACTTCCTTCTTGTCTGGTCCGTGGACCCACTTGTGCTGCTGCCCAATAACCCTAAACATGGCCCCATGACTCTCATTCAAGGACTGGACAAGCTCAAATCGTTCCATTGGAAACTCTTCAGACGGTTCATAGCAAGGAGTCAGGACCCAAGGAAAGTCCATTGTTTCACTCTGTGCTAAAACTTCGTTATAAGCATCATAAGTCGCCTTAAAATCTGCTTCATCGGCAATCACGGCCTTAACCTGAAACTTATTCCCAAACTGCTTATTCAACTTCACAATATTTTCAACGCGAGTTCTCACTCCTGTTGATGGAGTTTTAAAATCAAAGCTAATATAATCGATAACATCGAAAATTGAATTTACGACACGAACACCGGCCGCTTCAATATTTACAAACCAACCTTTCTTCTTTAAAAAACCGGCCAGTTCTAAAACTTGTTTTTCATGTTTTGGATGAAGAGGATCTCCCCCAGTGATAGAAACTCTTTTGATTCTTCCATCAAATGATTGCTCAAGAATTCTTTGCCAAACTTCTTCAAGCGAAATGAATTCACCAGTAAAGTCCCAAGTATCTTTAGAGTCACAATTAACACAACCAATGGCACAACCTTGGAAGCGCACGAAGACCTGAGGTGTTCCGATATGAACTCCTTCTCCCTCAGTGGCCCTATAAATTGCATTGATGAGATAACTCTTTTCCATTCGTGCCTTATACCATAGCTAAGCTGCTAATACTATGTAAGAAAATCAATATAAGTAAGTCCTACAGGGTTTCATTGTCTGTAAGTGACTGATATACTTTATTTATGAACATTGAAGCTGTTTTTAATGACATTATCGCTGATTTGCAGGCCAATAAGAGGCCTCAGATCAAGCTCCAGCAAGAGGACTTAGAGCATCTGGCAAAGAGCTGGCAAGAGATCAATCAGTCTGAGCAATGGGCCGATCTCTTTAAGATTCTTTGCATTCTCGATAACACAATTAGTTTGAGTCCCATTTTTACGACTTCGATTTTAGAGACTCTTGAAAAATGTCGTGACTCTGAAATTCTTGTCTTGGTTCTCGGTGCTGCGAGAAAACATATTATTGATGAATCACACAAGCGTGGCGAGAGAGTTCAAATGAACTTCTTAAATGGACTTAAGAACTTACTTCAACATAAAGACCCAGAGGTTCTCGAGTGGACGCTAAGACTTATTGAATCCCTTGGTAGCCAGGCCATTATTTTAAGGCCGGATGTCCTAGCGGCAAAACCTGGGTTTATGGCCGTCTTCAATGAGCATAAGAAGGCCGCAAAACAAATCATCGAGCTTTTAGAAAGAAAGTGGCAGAGGTAGTTATGGATAACTTTGATACTCAAAAACAATATGAAAAACTTCAATCAGCAACTAATGCAGCTGAACAAAGAATGTTTGCACCGGAGCCTGAGCAAGAAATCAAAGTTCAGATTTTTCCTGACAAGAGTGTCTCTCCCGCAAAGTTTATTCCAAATCAAACAATGCCAGGAACATTTAGGGCCCATCCAGTGACTATTCGCGCAATGCGCGCTGATATTTTCGCTGGGGCAAATAATGAGCTCTTTG
>NZ_AUNJ01000457.1 GCF_000447775.1 Bacteriovorax sp. DB6_IX | reverse complement strand
TGGCAATGACTTTCTGCTCGCCATTGACGATGTGTACACGGGAAACCATAAAAACTTTTCGTTGATTTAAATTTACTCATAGGTTGATATTAGTTGATTCCGTGACAAAGCTCAAGCTGAGCTTCGTCACGAATAATAATGAGATGTTATAACTATGCTGCTTTGGGTAAACTTCCAAAGGATTGTCCATATTTTGTATCAATTCCTTTGATATGCGATGTGAGCCACATTCTTAAAAAAGCGATGAGTTTATCGTTGTCTAACTCGTTGTTAACGATGAGTTCTCTAAATTCGCCAACTCTTTTTAAGAGTTGTTGGTGAATGAGCTTATGAGGACCTAGCCCCTCAAATTGGTTGGCCTCCATAAGTTGTTCTTCTTCATCAAAGTGCTTCACGACAAAAGCCGACATCTTATCAAAGGCAGGTAAGATATCATTGCCAGCTTCAATTTGATCTACGAGATCATTAATATATCCAATCAATTGCTTGTGTTGATTATCCATTTCGTTTACACCAACACTTAAATCATCTTTCCATTCAAAATGTGACATATATCCTCCAGTTGTACCTTTTACTATTTTCGGAAATATCCAAATTTGATCAAATGATATTTGTCATATTTTTCTTAGTCTAAAATTATAAAGCTACTTATTTACAGCACTTACGAGAGCTTGAGTAATTCCTTTCTCACTGAGAGAATGGCCTGCATCTTGCACCATTATAAACTCAGCTTCTGGCCACTTCTTATGAAGTTCCCAGGCCGTTTGTGGAGGGCAGACAATATCGTATCTTCCTTGGACAATAACAGTTGGGATATGTCTAATTTTGTCCACATTATCTAGCAATTGATTCTCTGATTCTAGGAAGCCACCATTGATAAAATAATGACACTCAATTCTTGCAAAGGCCTCTGAGAATTTATCACCAGAAAATTTTGAGATCATCTCTGTGTCAGGAAAAATCTTACTTGTTGAGGCTTCCCAAACCGCCCAAGCTTTTGCGGCTTCTGATCTTATACTTTGGTCTTCACTTGTGAGTCTCTTGTAAAATGCAGAAATGAAGTCATCTCTTTCTTCTTCAGGAATTGGAGCAATATACTTCTCCCAAGCATCAGGGTAGAGAAAAGAAGCGCCTTCTTGATAGAACCAACGTAACTCTTTCTTTCTCAGCATAAAAATCCCTCGAAGGTATAATGCCGAGACCGAATCTGGATGACTTTGAGCGTAGGCGAGGGCAAGTGTTGATCCCCAGCTTCCACCGAAAACGGCCCACTTAGAAATAGAGAGTTCTTCACGAATCTTTTCAATATCAGAGACTAAGTCCCAAGTTGTATTCTCTCTCAACTCAGCAAATGGTTTAGATTTTCCACAACCTCTTTGGTCAAAGAGAATGATGTGGTATCGCTTTGGATCAAAGTAACGGCGATAGTTATCTTGAAGTCCTCCTCCTGGCCCACCATGAAGGAAAATAACCGGCTCTCCATTTGGATTTCCACACTGTTCAAAATATATTTCATGCAATTGGCTAACTTTTAGGTAGCCAGTATTAAAAGGTTCAATTTCAGGATAGAGAAAGTTCATAGATACATCCTTTTTTAAGGGCTCAAATTCTTTTCATTCTCCTGTGTAATTGATATGTTTTAGGTCTACAGAGGAGAGGTATGAAGGGTTTTATCCTATCAGATAATGTCTTTGATGGGCCACAAGGAACTGAACTCCATTTTTGGGTGAAGAGTGAGGAAGGTCCACTAAAACTAATTTTTACAGGAGAGAAACCAGTCTTCTTCGTAGAGAACCGTTCTGAGTTCCCAAGCCTGCCTAGCTCACAAAGAAAACCATTAGGGCTAAAGGGCTTTAATGGGGCTGCTGTTGATGGCATTTATTTTAAAGACTACCAATCATTTCTTCAGGGAAGAGATAAACTTGCAAATCTTGGAGTCAGGACTTTTGAGTCAGATATACGACCCAATGATCGCTTCCTTATGGAGAGATTTATCAATGGAAGTCTTGAGTTTGCTGGTAAGGTTCAAGAAATCTCTGGAATTAAGACAATTATAAATCCTCAAGTGAAGAAGTGTGAGTATATTCCACCTTTTTCAATTATGTCTTTGGATATTGAAACTAGCTTAGGAAATGATCTCTATTCAATTGGTATTCATCAAAGAGGTGATGGCAATGAATATAAGAAAGTCTATATGGTCGGAGAGCTAGAAGACCAAGAAGATGTGGAATTCTTTAGAACTGAAAAAGAGCTCTTGGTGAAATTTCTGAGGACTTTCCAAGTTATGATCCCGATCTCTTTGTCGGGTGGCACGTCGTTGGATTTGACCTCAAGTTCTTGGAGAGAAAGTGTGTTCAGTATGGGCTAAACTTTAGTCTTGGAAGAGATGGCTCGAATGTTCGAATACAAGAAAAGAAGGGAGCCGGCCATTTTGCTAATATTAATGGACGAGCTATTATTGATGGGCCTTGGGCCTTAAAGTTGGCCTTCTATAGTTTTGAGAATTTTAAACTTGATACTGTTGCTAAAGAGGTCTTAGGTGATGGTAAAGATATTGAGTCAACGGGTTCTGAAAAAGTCGAAGAAATTCAAAGGCGTTTTGAAGAAGATAAGTTAGGACTTGCAAAATATAATCTCTTGGACTGTACGCTCGTTCTCGATATTTATGACAAACTTCATCTCATCGATCACTTATGTAAGAGAGTTCTCTATAGCGGTCAGCTTCTGGATCGACTTGGAATGTCTTCTCGTGCTTTTGATCATGTCTATCTTCCCTTAGTTCACAGAAAAGGCTTTGTTGCTGGAAATATTCTGGATATTCAAAAAGATGCTTCTAGTCTTGGTGGCTATGTCATGGAAGGCCTTAAAGGTTTACATGAGCATGTTGTTGTTCTGGATTTTAAAAGTCTGTATCCAACAATCATTCAAACCTTTAAAATAGATCCTTACTCACGCTTAAGGGGTGATGTAAATTCTTTAACAACAGTTAATGGAGTTAACT
>NZ_AUNJ01000456.1 GCF_000447775.1 Bacteriovorax sp. DB6_IX | reverse complement strand
AATTCAGGGTAAGTTGACTCTTCATGGAGTGACAAAAGAGGTGATTTTAAAAGGGAAGTACCTTGGAAGTGTCATGGCATATGATGTAAAGAGAATAGTCTTTAAGGCCGAAACAGAAATTAATAGAAAGGATTTTGGACTTAAGTGGAATGACTTTGTGGAGGCCGGACCAGCAGTAGGGGATGAAGTCACAATAAGATTAAGGATTGAAGCGAAAAGAGTCGCAGACCTATAAAAAAAGCCCGCATTCGCGGGCTCTTTTAGTTTTTATTGAGAGGGATTAGTTAAGCGCTATGAGACGCTCAACATTTTTTTCTAGAGTTTGTGTGACTTGACCAATCGCCGCAGAAAGACCGTGACTTTGGTTTTGAGTTCTCTTTTGGAATTCTTTGAGTAAGGACTTTGCTCGAAGTCCCATATCACGTGAGATCTCTTTATTTTGTAGTTCAATAATAAGTGTCTGGGCCTCGACGAATAGTTCGTGAAATCCAAGAATTGAGAAGTAGCTAGAAAGAGTTTCTTCTTCCTTCTTCATTTCAATATTCTGTTTCCATGCATTCATTGGTAATACATTAGATTTTTCAATTTTTGCTGCTACAACTGTATTTCGCTTCAACATCAACTCCTGTGCTCGCTTTCAACTACATCACTTGTGCTTTTCACAACTGTTGTGAATAATGCATGGGCCTGCGTGATATTTCAATTGATACCTTGGGCTTGTGTAATCTTTGCACAGTTTTTGTGAAAAGTTAGTAATTACGAAGCTTTAGCTTGCTTTCTCTTCTTGAAAAGAACTCCCGCAACAACTGCAACGGCCATCGCTGCGAAGAAGTAATTACTCTTTTTCACATATTCGATAGCAGTCTCACCATAGTTGTAATAGATGGCAAAGAAGCTGACACAAGAAATTGTACAGGCGATGAGGTCTGAAATGGCAAATTTCCAAGCATTCATTTTTCCAAGTCCTGCAGAGAGGAAGAGCCCATTTCTAAATCCGAAAGGAACAAATCGTCCAAAGATAAGCGTCCAAACACCATACTTCTTAAAGAATGAGTTGATTTTATCAAGCTTCTCTGGCGAGATCATAGAGGCAAAGAACTTTATCTTAAAGAGCTTTGGCCCTAGGTAGCGTCCAATAAACCCATAGCAGATAAGATCACTGATATAGGCACCAGCAAAGACTGCAAAGAATAGAGGCCACATATAGTCTGGGTTTTTTGCCGCAAGAATTGCAGCAGTGAATAGCATGAGGTCCTCGGAAACGGGAATATTAAAACCTGCAAGAAAGAGTAGCCCAAAAATAATAAAAGGGGCCATGGCCACGTTGGCGTTAATCATCATCATTGCTTCGTTAAAAAATTCCATATGGGACCTTTTCTTAAAATAAGGGCCCACGTCCTCGCCGAAGCTTCGACAAAGGTGGGCCCTTAGCTATAAAAAATTATAACTTATTAAAGTACTCTTGTGATCCAGTTGGATCTGGCTTCATAGTGTCAGCACCTTTGTTCCAACCTGCAGGACAAACTTCTCCGTGCTTAGCTGTGTACTGGTAACCGTCAACTAGTCTCGCTACTTCTTCAACATTTCTACCAACTGATAGGTTGTTGATTGAAACGTGTTGAACAACGTCATTGTCATCGATGATATAAGTTGCTCTGAAAGCAACATCACCTGCTGGCATAAGAGCTCCGTAGCTTCTTGATACTTCTTTAGTTAGGTCTTCAAGAATTGGGAAGTTGATTTCTCCAAGTCCACCTTTGTTTCTTGGTTGTTGAGTCCAAGCTAGGTGAGAGAATGCAGAGTCAACAGAACAAGCGATAACTTCACAGTTAAGGTCTTTGAAAAGTTGAATCTTGTCAGAGAATGCTGTGATCTCTGTTGGACATACAAATGTAAAGTCTAGTGGGTAAAAGAAAAGAACTTTCCACTTTCCTTTGTAATCAGAAAGAGAGATTTCTTTAATTTGACCGTTAACAACTGCGTTACCTTTGAATTCTGGTGCAGCTTTACTTACTAGTGATGTAGGATAAACTGTTTCTGTCATAGTGTTCTCCAATATTGTGTTAAGGTTGTTGACTAGATTAGTCAAAACCGGTTAAAAATTGTCGTATTTTCCCAACAACGATAGACCGAATTCACGTCAAATTCAAGACAGGCAACGTTAAATTTTTGATTTTTAAACTAGATTTTTTCTAATAATATAGGCGACTTGGGAATTCCCAAGAAATTTCCAACTTGCAGCAAATAAACTTATAAAATTCTAAAGGTTTTAAGCAGGGCACCGATTAGTAAGATTGAATAATAGGAAATTCCACAAGGACTAAATAAAGTCGATTTTCTGGGAGAGAAAAATATATGAGTACACATCCAAAGATGCACATTCCAAATCCAATCGTTATTGAACAAACATCGAGAGGAGAGAGACAATATGATATCTACTCACGCCTTCTTTTAGATAGAATTATCTTTCTAGGAACTCAGGTAAATGATACAGTTGCAAACCTTCTTATTGCTCAGATGCTATTCTTAGAGCAGGATAACCCAGAAGATCCAATTCATTTTTATATTAATTCACCAGGTGGAAGCGTTTACGCTGGACTTGGGATTTACGATATTATGCAACACGTTTCTTGTCCTGTTTATACTTACTGCGTAGGTATGGCAGCTTCAATGGGCTCACTACTTCTGACTGCTGGAGAGAAGGGACACAGACACGCGATGCCACACTCAAGAATTATGATTCACCAACCACTTGGTGGAGCACAAGGACAATGTTCTGATATCCAAATTCAGGCAAAAGAGATCCAAGATCTTAAAGACCAATTGAATGGTATCTATATTAAGCACTCTGCTGTTGAGATGACGATGGATAAGATCGTAACTGAAACAGATAGAGATAACTATATGTCTCCACAACATGCAATTGAACTGGGGATTATCGATAGCGTTATTGAACCAAAGAAATAAGATAATTATATAATAAAATAAAAAAGGATTCAGAATGTCTAAAGAAAAGGGAAATTACAACAGCTCGCTAAACTGTAACTTCTGCGGGAAATCCCAAAGAGAAGTTAAGAAGCTGATCGCTGGTCCAGGTGTTTATATCTGTGATGAGTGTATCGAGCTTTGTAATGAAATCATCTTTGAAGACTCTGTGAAGTCTGCTTCTAAAGCAGCGCTGGACAATGTTCCTAAACCACATGAGATTAAGGCCCACCTTGACCAATATGTTATTGGACAAGATAGAGCGAAGAAAATTATTTCTGTTGCTGTTCATAACCACTACAAGAGAATTGCTCATGGTGATGCTAAGAGAAAGGACGATGCTGTAGAATTAGCTAAGTCAAATATTCTTCTTGCTGGTCCAACGGGATCAGGTAAGACTCTTATTGCTCAATCTCTAGCAAA
>NZ_AUNJ01000455.1 GCF_000447775.1 Bacteriovorax sp. DB6_IX | reverse complement strand
ATAAAAGAAATTCAACCGGACCTTATTATTCTAGATCTTATGATGCCTCAGATGACTGGTTATGATTTTCTAAATCATTTGAATAAGTTTCATAAGGACTACAAAGGAAAGGTTCTAGTTGGATCAGGAAAACAGTTTGTTAAAGATCGCTTGAGGTCTTTAAAAATGGGAGCGGATGATTTTATGGATAAGCCTTACAAT
>NZ_AUNJ01000454.1 GCF_000447775.1 Bacteriovorax sp. DB6_IX | reverse complement strand
AGCATGCTCGTCGTGATACTTGGCAAAAGCACTGGGAAAAAGAAAAACCTGGAATCAAGGTTGAGAAATCTCTCGGTGGCGGAAAGAGGCCAACTAAGATTAAAGATGTAGATCTTAATAAGAAATCAGAAGAACAATAAAGAAAGGGCCAGTTAATGGCCCTTTTTTAATATTTACTTAATAGCATTTGAATCTTTTTAAGATCAGCTTTTCTAGAAGAGCGATCAACGAGTAAGAGCTTCCCATCCTTTTTCTTAGCAAATAATTGAAAATATCCCTTATTCTCAAAACCCTTTAAATTTGGGTCTTGTTGTAGTTTTGCTACATTTGGCGAGTCCATAAAGTGGAGAATCTCAAAGGCCTCTTTTGATTCAAGAGGATGTTTTGTGCTGAAAACGGGGAGCCAAAAAACTCGATGAGTAATGATCAGCTGATCATCTTTCTTCGTGATAAATTTCTCATAGAAGTAGAAGAGGATCGTGCTTAGAGGAACTAGTATTATTGTGGCCGCGGCCGCAAGAACTAGCACCTTGTTGATTGTATCATCAGTATTGTAGAGCTTGATCATTGGACCTTTGACGGCCAGACCCATAGCAAAGACAACAACTAAGATTGCACTTAGGTATCCCCAGAAAACCAAAGGAAGTCCATAAGACTTCAGCGTGATTCCCTTCTCGTTAATAGTAATTCTATCTTTTTCTTCTTCCGAAACCGGAAACATAAACATTAAACCCATAAGGGCACATTAATGTTTTAGGGGCCTTTTGACAATAGATTTAGCTAGTGTAAGTTATTAAAAAGACTAAGCACATGGAAGTTTAATCGTAAACTCAGCAAATCGACCAGGTTCACCATTGGCCATCATTTGACCACCGTGTAGCCCTGTGACAATTTCAAAGCTTAGAGAGAGACCAA
Organism: Bacteriovorax sp. DB6_IX; assembly: GCF_000447775.1. Classification (GTDB taxonomy): domain Bacteria; phylum Bdellovibrionota; class Bacteriovoracia; order Bacteriovoracales; family Bacteriovoracaceae; genus Halobacteriovorax_A. The sequence continues at coordinate 9,193 of NZ_AUNJ01000454.1, read as the reverse complement.
GTCCCGTTCCTTCTCCAGTTGGCTTTGTCGTGTAGAATGGATTAAAGATACGCTCTGCTGTGGCCTTGTTAAAACCAAGCCCGTTATCGCGAATCTTGATAGTGATGAGACCCTTTTCTTGATGTGTTGTAATCACAAGTTCAGGAATGTAATCTTCAAAATCACGACTCTCTGTCTTCTTAATCATTGAGTAGAACGCATTTGAAAAGAGATTGAGAAAGACTCGAGCGATATCACCTTTTACAACATCAAGCTCCTTAACATCATTATCATAATTCTTGGAGAAGTTGATATGGAAACCTCTGTATTTGGCCCTCATTGCGTGGAAGGCGAAGTTGAGGTTCTCCTCGATGATTTCGTGAATATTGGCCTTTTCTTTGATATTTGTCTCATCTCCAGTTCTGGAGTGCTCTAGCATACTTTTAACGATTTGCTCGGCCCTCTTTCCATGAACTGTGATTTCAGTAACCATATTCTTGAGGTCTTCTACTTCTTCAATAAGATTATCCTTCTTCTCCGTTGTGTAAGAAGGGTCTGTTTGAAGGTTGTCGTAGAGCTCGCTTACACTATCCTTAGAAACTTGGGCGAAATTGATAATAAAGTTAAGAGGGTTGTTAATCTCGTGAGCGATACCGCTGGTGAGATTCCCTAGTGATGCCAGCTTTTCTTGAGCGATTAGTTGGTCTTGCATTTTATTAATTTCATCAATTTTTGACTCTAGAATTGTATTCTTGTCATTAAGCTGCTTCGTTCTTTTTAGGACGAGTTCCTCTAGGTGGGACTTGTAGTCCTTGAGCTGATTTTCGGCCTCATCTCTATTCTTGATATAGTTTCTAAGGTTTAATCTCATTCGATTTAGTGATGAAATGAGGTCGTCAATTTCATTAACCTCATCAATAAATGAAGGATTGAGCTTAAGTTCATTATCAATATTTTTGTGAGTGAGGTCTTCTGCGTATTTTGAGATTAGGATAATCTTCTTTGCTACAGTGATATAGATGATGAAGAGAATCAATGAAGATACAAGAAAGGTTTTAATCGTCTGGGTGATGAGAATGATGAAGACTCTATCGAGAATTCTATCGTAGACGTGGTCAAGGTTGGCCATGATCACAACTTGACCGATGGCCGCCTCTTCCTCTTGACCGTATTTTAAAAGGAAGCTCTTTTCGATCTTCCGATTAACATTCTTATTACCCATTTCCATAAAGACCGATTTTCCGGAGCTCTTATGTTCAAGAATCTGGATGAACTCAACATCTCTAAGTTTTAGAATCCCGGAGAGTTGAACTTCGATTTGGTCATTATCCAGGTGCCATAGAGAGTTTGCTAGTGAGCTAGAGTAACTATTCTCAACCTGATTAATGGTCTTGTAGATTGTGTTTAGGTCTGAGCTATAGTCAATATAGACTTGAATCATTGTACTGAGAAAAGTGAAGAAACTACTTGTAATCAAGATGTACTTCAACAGCATAAATGAAAGTCTTGAGCGGAACCACTCTTTAAACATAGCAACCTTTTAGATGAGTTAACTCTATGATTATCGGTTATTTCACACGAAAACTAAATAAATTTCTGCATAAAAAAAGGCCCCAGAGATGGGGCCTTCTTATTTTAGTGATATGATCAGTTTTATTATTTGATCGCTTCACGGATCTTAGATGACATCCAGTCCATTACCCAAACGATAAACGCGATAACGATAACAAGCATCCCAACTTCATTCCATTTTGCAAGACCTTGGTACTGCATTAGCATAGTACCAATACCCCCACCACCAACAAGACCGATAACAGTCGCCATACGAACGTTGATATCCCATCTGTAGATTGTGAATGAAAGGTATGGAAGAATGATTTGTGGAACAACACCAAACCAAATTACTTGGATAGGGTGAGCACCAGTTGCCATCATTGCTTCGATTGGTCCATTAGAAACGTTTTCAATCTGCTCAGAGTAAAGCTTCGATAGAGAAGACACTGAGTGAAGACAAAGAGCTAACATACCAGCAAATGGCCCGATACCAACCCATACAGAGAAGATAATCGCCCAAACTAGTGGCTCAATTGATCTTGAAACGTTAAGGAAGAATCTTACTGTTGTATAAACGGCCATTGTCGCTCTAGATCCACTCATGAGGTTTCTTGCAGCGAAGAAAGCTAGGATAAAGGCAACTGGTAGAGCAACAGCTGTTGCAATAAAGGCCATGTAGATTGTTTCTACAGCAGCAAAGACAGCGTCTTGAAGAATCGCAAAATTAGGATTTAAAAGAGCTGTAAAGATTCTCTTTGCACCAGTTAGACCACTTTCTGATAGGAATTCATAAACTGAAACCTGAGAAACGTAGATTCCTGATACAAAAGTAAGGGCCACTACAAACATGATGTAGATGATGAATGGCTCTTTCATGATTGGCTTATTCTCATCTCTATTCATAAGTCCTGTAAATCCACGACCTACAGACATATTTGTGAAGTAGAGAACTGCTGCGATAACAACACCAGCTCCAAGAGAGATAAGTGGTTGGTTCCAGCTAAACTCTGGGTATCTCATACCCATGATTAGTCTTTCATAGATAATTTTCCAAGACGCTAGAACTGTATAAGACCAAAGGAAGATATCAATAAGAATTGAGAAAAGGTGTTTCTTCGCTCTCTTACCAAACATATCCTCTGGATTCATAATTGGTTTTTGTACTTCTTGTGTTGTAGCACTCATTATATTTAATCCTCAGTTTTATTAGTTAATTGTTACCTCTACAGCATCTTCACCGTAGATAGTTTGGAACCACTCTTCATCGATATCAAGAGGTTGACCTTCATAGATTAGTTTTCCACCTTTAAGGGCCACAACTCTTGAAGCGTATTGACGTACAAGAGAAAGGAAGTGGAGGTTACAAATAACAGTTACACCGAGTTCTTCATTTACCTTCTTAAGGTACTGCATAACAGAGTGAGATGTTGCAGGGTCAAGAGACGCAACAGGCTCATCAGCTAGAAGAACTTTAGGGTTTTGCATTAGCGCTCTTGCGATTGCTACCCTTTGTTGCTGTCCACCAGATAAGTTATCAGCTCTTACGTTTTCTTTTCCTTCAAGACCTACGATCTTGATATATTCCATGGCCTTCTTCTTATCTTCTTCAGAATACATTCCTAGGATAGACTTGAAGATCCCTGTTCTAGAAAGAGTTCCAGACAGAACGTTAGTCATAACAGTTCTTCTTGGGATAAGGTTGAAGTGTTGGAAGATCATACCAATATTAGCTCTTGCTCTTCTCATCGCAGAACCTTTTAGCTTAGTGATATCTTCACCTTCAAATAGGATTTCTCCAGCAGTCACGTCATGTAGTCTGTTCATACATCTTAGCATTGTTGACTTACCAGATCCTGATAGACCGATAATAACAAGGAATTCACCTTTATCTACATTGAAAGACACGTCATTTAGGGCGTGACATCCATTAGGGTAAATCTTGTTAACTTTTTTTACTTCAAGAATCATTTATTTTCTCGCTTAGTTATGTTTAAGAATTACTTCTTTAGTTGCTCTTCTAGGTTAATGTTAATTGACTTGATTACATTTCTTAGTCCATCGTAATCAGCGTCTGTTGTATCAACAAGACCATCTACAGAGTAGATATTCTTAAATACTTGCTTTCCAGATTCTGTTGCTAGGTATTTCTTAACAGCAGCAATGAATTTATTTGTAATTTCAGCTGGAAGATCCTTTCTGAATACGAATGGGTCATTTGGAATCTTTTCAGTAATTGTTACAATTTTTACCTTGTCTTCAACGTCTGGGAATTGAGTCTTAACTCTTGATCTTGCATCTCTGATTTTTCCATCTTCTGATGGAGCAGAGTAGTAAGTTGCACCAGCGTCTACTTGCTTTTGGTATACCATTGTCACAACGTTGTCGTGCTTAATAGCAAAAGTTTTGTTTGAAGGATTAACATTGTTTTCCTTCATAATTTTTAGTGGGAACATATACCCTGAAGTTGATGATGGATCAGTGAAAGCAAATTTCTTACCTTCTAGATCTTTAATTGATTTAATATCACTATCAACGTGAGCGATAATTTGCCCTTGGTAGTAGTCGTGTCCGTAACGGATAACTCTTAGCTTTGCAGAAGCTCCGTATTTTTCATTGGCCATAAGGTAACCAAATGAGTTCATAACACCAATGTCAGCTCTTTTTGAACCAAAAGACTCAACAACTGAGATATAGTTTGTTGGGATACCTGTTTTAAAGAAGTATCCAGTTTCTTTTTCTAGAAATTTGATGAAATCAACTGAGTTTGAAGCGATAGTGTCAGCATCAACAGATGGTGTGAAGTATAGCTTAATTGGGTTGTTTTCTGTTCCAAGCTTGGCATCTTTTTGACAAGCACTCATTAAAAAAGCTGCTACCAAAGGCAGCACTAGGCGAAGTCCCTTCATTGTGTGTTCTCCTTACGTCAATTCAACTAGTTATCTTTTTAAATTAGGGCAATATTTATCATGTTTGGGTCGAACTTTTTAGGATATTCGACCGGCGATGGCCGATTTTTTTGAAAAATGAATAATATCAGTGAGATAGCTTATATAATCTTGATATAAATTCTATGAATTTTTTAATAACGCATAGTATAATTCAAGGATGGCATTAAATATTAAACCTCTATTTCCTTTGGATCATCCTGAGCCACTCAATTATGTTGAGGACAAAGATGTGACGATTTATACCAATAGTGACCCCCTTGATCGGGAGAAAGACGAGCGGGAAAATAGGGCAAAGGACCATAATTACGTCTATGTTAAGGCCAAGTTAAAGATTAATATCATCTCTTGAGTTTTGAGGAGAATTTACCGATAAGTCATAAAAATTACTATGGTGGTTGAGTGAAGATAATTCGAAAAGTATTGATCTTATCTATAAATACGGACTGGGCCAACGATCTCAAAGATCTCTTTCTATCTAATAAGAAGATGAGTGTAGAGATCGCGACTACGAGAACCGTTGCCACAAAACTATTAACAGACTACGAGTTTGATGCTGTTCTGATGGAGGACACATTTAAGCTTAAGAATCTGGATTATTTCCTAAGATCATTGCAATCTCAAAAAGTTCATCCAAAGTTTGTTTTCTTCTTTTTCTCAGATTTTTCTCTCTTTAAGATGATTGAAGTACCTGAGGCCTTAAAGGATATTGGTTATAGGGCCCATTCACTTCCTATGCCTAAAGAGCAGATCGTTGAGATTGTGTCTAATGAGCTCTTTCCAAGAGGAGCAACTACGGACTCTAGTTTGGACCGGGAGTTTATGCAGGTGTTGATTAAGGCCACTCATCGTGTGATTGAGTCATTAAATATTGAAGACGTCGTGGCCCATAAGCCTGAACTTCTCACTAAGATGGAGGAGACAGATGTGGCCATTAGAGGGAAGATCATTTTAAAGACAGATTTCTTCAACGGTTCTTTACTACTTTCATTTCCTGAAAAGTCATATAAGCACCTTTATGAAAAGGTTGTAGGGCAGAGTATTGACCAATTAAATGATGAGAATAATGATTTTGCGGGAGAGTTGGCCAATATGATCTATGGGCAAACTAAGAAGCACTTAGAAGAAAATGGAGTCAAGCTTGATATGGCGATTCCAATTATTGATCAAAGTCCAAAGCTTAATTCTAAGAAGCCGATCTATGTCATCCCTTTTGATTCTTCAATTGGTAAATTCTTTATTAAACTTGCACCAGAGCTTTTCTAGAACAAGCTCCTAAGCAAAGATGACTTCCATGATATCGATATGAATAAAAGTCAGATGCCTTAGGGGATAGTGTGCTAATTTGTTAAATCCAGCTTCTGTCTGGTAGCGTTTCTTTAGGTTCTTATTTTGGAGATCATCACTTAAGTATCTTTGCCCTTGTGTTAGGATGGCCATTCTCTGATCGAGGATTTTAGCAACATCACTCAAGTAATTTGATAAGTGAGGAGTGACTTCAAGAAGATCCTTTTGAATTTGCCTTAAGACATTGAGATGGGGCTCATGAATATATTGAACAACGATAAAGTAGAACTTTGCTAGGGCCTGAAGATTTTCATCTTCAAAAGTTTCTATCGCCATTTGCAGATTGTGGTAACACTCGTGAAAGTCATTGAGATCAAAGTAGCGTTGTGCCCTAATAAGAAACTTCATTCCTTCTTTATAGTTAAGATTATAGGCCTTGGGCTTATATTGGCTCAATTTCTGAGTCGGTTTATCAAAGAGATTTGTGATGCTCGCAACTGTGTCAGTGTAAATCTTTGGCGCCTCTGCTGGAATATAGTGTGACTCGAGTTTGGTAACGTCGAAAAGGACGCTGGCCATTGTTGAGACGGTGATTGGAGAGAGACTTAATTTCTTCGTTTGTTGAGGGGAGCTAAACTCTTTGAGAATTTGAATATTCTTCTTTCCCTCAATCTTCTTAAGCTTCTTTTCTCCTTGAACTTTTCTAAGCTCATTGTATTCATAAATACTGTGTGGAAGTTCCTCTTCTTGGTCAATCTCTGGGTTGAGGGCCTCATTGCAAATGTAGAGAGGGCCTTCTTTATTAAGATCGTAAATATTATAAAAGAGGTCATTGCCACTGAGGTCTGCCTCAAGAACTCTGCCTGAAGGATCAACTAAGTTAAAGTTCCAGCATGTTAAACTTTGTGACTGCTTTAAAAATTCTAGTGCCTCATCTATATCTTTACATTGATGAATGAGTTGATGGGCCAGATAGAAAATTGGCTCTCCATGTTGATTGAATTTATTCGTAAATTTTTGATGAACGGCAAGGCTAAGGCCATATTCATTCATTGAAGTAAGACCTGAAAAGGGAAGTCCCGCACTTGAGTAACTCATGACTTTGTGAAGTCCCTTGTATTGAGAGCTTAGAATTCTCTCATTCTTGTCATAGGTTCCTTTGAGAGGAAAATCTAAGATCCTCGCGTGGACTGGTTTTGCCTCATCGTTAAGACAAAAGGCACTTGAACAACCAAATTGCATTGTCGATAATTTTGGTAACCAAAGCCCTAGAAAAGAGCAGACTTCAGGCACAAGCAGAGCGTGAGAGAGCTCCTTTATTTCGAGACCACTTCCCTGAGCATAGGCTTCAAGAAGTCTTTCATAACGTCTATCTTTAAATAATACCTTATCAAAGAAGGCTTCTATTGCCTTGTGTGCGACTAAATTCACCGGATCCCAGGCCGTGCTAATCAGGTTTTTGATATGGAAACTGGCAGATTTTGCGTGTTCCTTATCTTTGAGTCCTAGTTGATAAAAACATTCCTCTTCTTCGCCGAATAGCTTTATGACTGGTAGTTCTGTTGAATTTTGGGGGGCTTTACTCATGACTAATATTGTAGATTCATTTATTCATCCAAGCAATCAAACATTTATTGCCATTATAGTGGCCTTGTCTGGATTAAGGGTCTTTATTGAGTTTACACCATTGGTTCCTGAGAATTGGCCTATATCAAAAAAATGGTCACAAAGAGTGGGACGTGCTCATGTTGAAAAGTTCCATAAAACGGGACTCTATATTTGTATTGGACAAATTATTCTTTGGGCACCGAATTTACTTATGGGTTAGAGTTGTCTCGTAGAGGTTAACCTTCTCGATACCATAAGAGAATTGCTCAGGGATCTTGAGTTTATCTTCCTTGCCTTTCTTTCTAATATATATTTTTACATCAGCTCTTTTTTGAGATTGCTTGATGAGATCGTTAAGTTGAAAGATCTTGTTGAGAAAGAGGCTATTTTGCTTTGTACTTAATTTAAAGGCCTCATAATCCTTGAGTCGATTCCAGAGCATACGTGGCTCACTATGACCTTGTAGTAGCTCATTAAATGTTAAGTAGATGAGAGGGTCTGATTCAAAGTTATCTCCCATCAGGACAATCTCATCAGGAACTCCTGTCATATGAATGATATCTAGGAGGTGATTGAGTTTATAAATTCCTTGGACCTTGAGGTCTTTAGGAGTGAGGTCACCTTCAAAGATTGAGAAGACCTTGCGGTAATCCTTCAAAAATATCCCGGCCGAGTAAATATCATTGGCGTAGAGCCAATCTCTCATCGCATCTTCATAGAAGTGAGGAGAGGCCGATAAGATAAAAGGATGAAATCCCTTTTTTATATAATCTTTGGCCATCGTGACAGACTCTTCAACAGTTGGAAAGCTATGGAGCGGAGTTGTCAGGGACTTGTAAATTTCTTCTGGTGTCGAGTACTTTGTATCAACGAGGGTCTTGTCAAAATCACAAATGATTAACTTCTTGTCTCCCATAATTTTGATTGGGATAAAGTTTCCTAAGAGGATTTCGAGTCCAGGACTCTTTCCAGTTTCAAAGACTTCGAGTTTTTCAACCTTGGCCACTTCAGAAGATCCCATTTTGATATTAAATCCACCATATGAATCTGATTCAAAGTCTCTTGAGAATAAGATCTGGTGATCTTCATCTCTTGCGATAATTTTAATCTTAAACTCATAGGCATTGAGAAGTTTATAGGCCTGAATAGGAAATCTTGGTGAGAAGCGCTCTAATTTTCTTGCGGCGGAATAGATATTCTCGCGCATTGTGAGATTGGCCCTAATGGCAAGTGAATCATCTGTTTTTACGGCAAGGAAATTGACTAGTTGAGCTCTTTTCATAGATCTAATGATGAACTATCTCAGAAGATAAAACAATGTTTTTTCCAAAGAATTCGGCGCTATCTCTTAGCGATCTTAAATGTTAGAACACCTTGATCGTAATTTCTGACAACACTGGCCGAATCCATGATCTCAGGGACTTGAAAAGACTTATTCATGACTTCACTACGGCGAGTTTTATGCTTGGCGCCAAGTTGATCAGTCATTTTATCTGTGAACTTACGAGTCATAGAGATGCTAATATCTCTTTCTTGAGCTGTAAGATTGACGAGTTCTTTTTCGTGTTCTGGAATCTCAATTTTTACCAGGTAGTGATCGAGTTTATTCTCGACTTTTGGATCGAGTTTTGTGACATGATAGAACTTGTCTTGAAGCTTACCAAGAGTTTGGTTCTTAAAGTCAGAGTATTTTGAAACAAGTTCCTTGATTTCATTATCAAATTTAGTTTTCATACGTGAGAGAATCTCTGTGTGATTCTTCTCAAGTAAACTGAATTTTTCTTTAAATGAAGTTCTCTTTTGTTTAAGAATTTCTTGTG
>NZ_AUNJ01000453.1 GCF_000447775.1 Bacteriovorax sp. DB6_IX | reverse complement strand
AAATCTCATTTTTACGCAAGCTAACATATTGAATTCTATGTAATATTTTCACATTTTTTCATGTATTTTTAAGTTTGACCGATATGGTCAGGTATGAAGAAACTAATTTTTATACCACTACTCGCATTATTGGCCCTGACATCGTGTACAACATCATCTAAAGCTTCGAGGGAGACGGCTTCTGAAAAGAAGGCATTTGATAAACTCGAAAAGCATATGGAAAAGTTTCCACGAATTAGAAGAACTCTCTGATTAAAATCTAACAAAACACGTCTTTAATTTCAGAAGGACTCTCGATAGAATATTCCTAAAAT
>NZ_AUNJ01000452.1 GCF_000447775.1 Bacteriovorax sp. DB6_IX | reverse complement strand
TTTTAGATAAGTTACCAATTCAAGTTGGGACGTTGAACTTGAAAAATGTCGATGTTGCTTATCAAAACAAGCTCTATCCATTCCCAAGTTTTGTTGTAAAACCATACAAACACAGCATTGATGTTGACTTTGAAATAGGTAGTGTTGAGTATTCGGGAGTTTCTGTCGATGGTGGTAACTTTAAGTTTGAAGTTCTTAAAGATAAGCTACGCATAATTGAATCAAATTTTCATAAAAATAGCACAGAGGTCGTTTTAACGGGAGTTATTAGCAACTCGATCAACTCAGATTTAAAGATTGATTATAAGGGACGAGTTGAGGAGTTTATACCGAATACAATTATTGAGGACTATAAATTAAGTGGAGTTTGTGAATGTGAGTTTGTTGTTAAGGGAAATTTACTTAAGGCTCCAAGAGTTAAATCTAAATTGAAATTAGAAAGTTTAAAGAGTATCTATGCCGATTTGGATGAAGCAAAGTTAGACGTGGCATATAGTGATAAACTTCTAATGCTATCAAATGCTAGAGTGATCAAAAATAACGCCGATGCTATTTTGAAGACACCAGTTAAAATTGATCTAAATACTAAATTAGTTTCTGTAATAAATATTCAAAGTCGAGGGATTCATACTCATGATGCTTTAAAATTCTTAGGGCCTGATTTTAAAATTTTGAATGGAAACCTTTATGGTGATGTTGATATAAAAATAGATAAAGAAAATTTTTATATTCGCGCTCTTGAAGATGTTACGGTTAAAAACTTTCATCTTGGGTTTAGTGAGAAGATTATGAGCTCTGATGAGTTTAGCATCTCTAATATGAAATTTGCGATTGAGGATGATGTAAAGATTGAAGGTCTTGTAAATATCAAGGGGAAAAAGTTAAATTACTTTGGAACTCTGGGGAAAAAAGGACTCGACATCGAGGCTAAGAGTAGAGACTTTGAAATTGGTAATCTCGGCGGTGCTATTGGAAAGGTTGTAAAAGGTCACTCTGGAATGAGTGCTCACTTCATTGGTCCTTATGAGAAAGTCATCTTAAATTTGAAGGCGAATAGGCTTAAGAACTTTGAAGTTTTGGACTTTAGTGTACCAGGACTCGTCGAAGCAGATGTTAGTCTCGATTTAAACACGCTTAAATTAAATGTTAATAGAATGACAACAGTAGAAGGAAATAAACTAAATGCTACTGGGGTTGTTGATTTTCAAAAAAGTGATTTGAACCTAGGGTTCGATATCTCGAATGTTTACTTTGCAGCTCTTCCTAAGAGTTTAAAGCCAATCTGGAAAGAAATTTCCCCATTTGTTGAACCATTTGAGGGACGTTTTGGTGGAGCTTTAACTATTTCAGGTGGTTTCGAAAATTTAAGAATTCACTCAACATTAACTTCAAATAGAATTAGCTTCTATGAGGAGCCATTTACGAGTTTTAATCTTTCATTCTATGTCGATAATGACGGAGTATTTATTGACAGAATTAATGCTAGAAAAAACAAGGCCCTTTTAAACCTGTCTTTAGAGTATCTTTTTAAATCAGGGATAAAGTCAGGAGCATTTAAGATAGATAATCTAAAGTTGAATGACTTAAACGTTTATCGACGTCTAGGATTAGGATATGACGGTGTAATTCAATTGAGATCAGATTTCTTTGATGATGGAAAGAAAGCTGATCTTGAAATGTCTATTCGTAAGTCTAGTGTTGGAAGAAAGAAGTTAAGACCATCTCGTTTAAAGCTTTCTCTAAATGACGAAAGAATTTCAATGAATGGTTCACTTCTTGGAGGGAAAGCAGATTTTAACGGAAATGTCTTTGTTGGAAAGAGAAAGAACGAGCTTTCGACCTTTAATTCTTCGATTGCTGTAACAGACTTAAAAACTGTTCTTGGTATTCTCTCTCTTCATAATATCTATGACACTGATCTGAGAGGAGAAGTGCTTGGAAATATTAATGCTGGATTTAAAGTTGGGAATCTAGATGAAATAGACTTAGATTTATCTTTAGATAAATTTAGAATTCAAAAACTAAATAAGTTCCTAACCCTTACTGAACCAGGAATCATAAAAATCTCTAAATCAAATATCGAGAAGATTTCGATGAAGGTAAGAGGGACAGGTGGTTATTATAATCTCTTAGGGAGCGGATCTTTAAGTAAAGACTTAAAACTAGAGCAAAGCTTTAATCTTGATTTTTCATTTGCTCAACTTCTCACATCTGTTATTTCGCAATCACGAGGGAGGGTTTACGGTCGTGGTGTTCTTTCAGGAAGTCTGAAAGATATAAAGCACTACCATGAAGTGAACTCTGAGAATATTGCATTTAAAATCAATAAGCTTCCAATTGCATTCGAGTCAGGTGAAGTGAGATCGGTTATTAATGATAATGTTTGGAGTTTTGAAAGAGTTTCAATGAATATTGGTGGTGGTCAAGTCGTTGCTGAGGGAGAAGCTGAATTTTTATTTCCTTTTCCA
>NZ_AUNJ01000451.1 GCF_000447775.1 Bacteriovorax sp. DB6_IX | reverse complement strand
TTTTTCCACGATATCCTAAAATAGTTTTAAATCTGTAGTCTGCCCCGAGTTTTTCTAAAATATAGTACGAGGCAAGAATTTTAAATGTACTTGCCGGAATAAAGCTCTTTTCTCCATTGATATTGAGAGTTTCACTACCTTTATGGATAATAGAAAGTCCCAATATGTCATTCTTACCTAAGTCACTCTTCGCGATTTTTTCGACCTCTGATTTTATACTGGCAAAAAGTTGTGATGATGAAAGAAGGAGTATTAAGATAAGAGATATTTTAAGCATTAGATTCATCTTCCTTATTTGAGTTCTTTGAAGTGTCATCAGGAACTGGATCAAGACCACCTTCACTAAAGGGGTGGCATTTACAGATTCTTTTGGCGCTAAGTGTAAATGCTCTATGGGCCGGAAACTTTTCGAAGCATTCCTTAGTATATTCTGAGCAACTTGGGTAAAAGCGACAATTCTTACCTAAAAATGGTGAGATAAAGACTTGGTAAAAGCGAATGAGAAGGATAAATATATTTTTCATAGCGCGTCACTAGGTTACTTCTACTTTCGTGAATGTTCAAGATTTGATAGAAATAGAGCTATGTTAAAAAAAGAAAGAGCAGAATATATTGTAGAAAAATTAGAAGAACTTTATCCGGAGACACCAGTACCTCTAGATCACACTGATGCGTACACATTACTCATTGCTGTGCTCTTATCCGCGCAGTGTACGGATGAAAGAGTAAATCAGGTGACGCCTCACTTATTTAAGAAGGCAAATAATCCCAAGAAAATGGTAAAGCTTACGGTTGAAGAGATTGAGAATATCATTCGTCCATGTGGACTAGCTCCTCGTAAGGCCAAGGCCATTCACCGTCTCTCTGAAATGATCTTAGAAGAGCATGCGGGAGAAGTTCCTGCTAGTTTTGAAGCCTTAGAGAAAATGCCAGGAGTTGGTCATAAGACCGCATCTGTTGTTATGGCCCAGGCCTTTGATGTTCCGGCATTTCCTGTTGATACTCATATTCATCGTTTGGCCCAGAGATGGGGACTGACAAATGGAAAGAATGTTGATCAGACCGAAAAGGATCTAAAAAAACTATTCCCTGAAGAAAAGTGGAATAAGCTTCACCTACAGATTATCTTTTATGGAAGAGAATATTGTAAGGCCAGATCATGTCACGGCATTGAATGTGAGATATGTCGTACATGTTATCCCAACAGAAAGAAACCAATGGAATTTAAGAGGGCCTAATGAATTTTGAAAGAATTGATAACTTTGATGTGATAACACAAAAGGGAAGTTCTTCAACGGCCGTTGTTGTTCTTCATGGGTATGGGGCAAGCTTTCAAGACTTAGCACCTCTCTATCAGTATCTCGATCCTAAATCAGAGTTAAACTGGTACTTTGTAGACGGGCCATTATCAGTTGATATTGGAATGGGGATGCGAGGAAAGGCATGGTTTCCTATCGATATGATGGAGCTGAATCAAGCCATCGTAAGTGGTAATTTTGAGCATGTCTTCGCGGATCATTCCCCGGAAGGGCTTGAACAAATTACGGACCAGCTTGAAGTCTTTATAAATAATTTAAAATCCCAGCATCAAGACATCTTCCTGGGAGGTTTCTCTCAAGGCTCGATGGTTAGTACTTCTCTAGCATTGAAAAATCCAAGCTTATTATCAAAGCTCTTTCTTCTATCGAGTACACTCTATGATCAAAAGAGATTTGAGGCAGAGATTGGGGGACTTAAGACTCTTGCAACTTTCCAATCCCATGGAAATATGGACCCTGTTCTTCCTATCAATATGGCAAATAAATTAAGTGAGATATTAAAGTCTCACCTTGAAACTTATGAGTATCATCCTTTTTCTGGAGGTCATGAGATTCCATTGAATGTCATTGATAGTCTAAAGGATTTTTTACATCGTAATTAAGGAAATAAGAGGTTAGATAATGTCGTACAAGGGCAATATTAGAAAGATGTCGACAGAGTTAGTGGATTCTAAAGCACTTTATCATTTACCAATGGGAGATGACAGAGTTGATATGAATGCTCTAGTAGGTCAAAAATTAAAGTTTGAATTTAAAGGACAGATTAACTGTATTCATACCGGAGAACAGATCAAGAAGTCCTATGGGCAAGGGTACTCATATAAGTCTTTTATCACGCTCGCTCAATGTGACACATGTATTGTTAAGCCAGAGCTTTGTCACTTTCATAAGGGGACGTGTCGTGAGCCTGAGTGGGGGGAAAAAAATTGTTTTATCCCTCACTATGTTTATCTTGCCGTTTCTTCTCATGTAAAAGTTGGAATCACTCGACACACACAAATCCCGACTCGTTGGATAGACCAAGGGGCCAGTTATGCTCTACCGATCTTAAAAGTCGATGATAGAAAGACTTCTGGTGAGATTGAAATCGAAATTGCTAAGAACTTTTCGGATAAAACAAATTGGCGAAAGATGCTAATGAATGAAGTTGCGGATGAGGATCTCGAATCTTTAAGAGAGCAAATCTATGACGATTTCGCAGATATCTTTGATGATTTTGATGCAGAGGATGTTGAAGAAGATATCACTCATATTGAATATCCTGTTCTGGAATATCCAACAAAGGTTAAGTCACTTGGTTTTGATAAGAACCCAATTATCGAGGGAACACTTCAGGGAATTAAGGGACAGTATTTAATCTTTGATACGGGAGTGGTTAATATGAGAAAGCACGCAGGTTATCACTTGGAGCTTACTTTATAATCTCGTCTTTAATACGCTTTTTAAGATCCTCAATATCTTCCTTAGTGGCCTGAGAGGCCCTATTATTGAGGGTCGTCTTCATCTTGTCTTCAATGACTTGCATTGTGGCCTGAAAGTTCTGGCAGTTCTTACACATTGAAATATGAAGCTTTCTCATAAGCTTTTTGGAGAAACTGAGCTCATCGGCCTCAAAGCGCTTATCAAAAACATCTTTACATGTAGGTATTCCAGGTATTTTCATGGACTTATCTTACCTTCTCAATAGGAATTATTCAATATAAACCCCTGAAAACTCTTGATTTTCCAGGTCTTAATGATTAGTGTTTGCCACTGTGAATTTGTTACATGAATTAAATTTCTTGAGTACGGACAAGATTTCTTGTGTTAGCAAAGGTTTAATTCGAGCAAAGAACAATATTAAGAGACATAAGAAAGAGAGACTTTGGCCTGGCCAAATTAAAGAGGAGAGACAATGAAAAAACTTATTCTAGGGATGCTTCTAGCATCAACTGTAAGTGCGAACACGATCGAAGAAGCTTCATCACTATATCTAAATAGAGGTGCAGATGCTCAAAATGCAGTAAAGGCAGCAGATATTTATAAGAATCTTGCTGATCAAGCTTCAAGTGAACTTGAAAAAGCAGCACTAAAGATTAAAGAAGCAGAAGCTCTATATTATGCAGGAACTTCTGTTAGTGGTTCAACTGACTATCAAGAGTCTTTTCTTGTTAGAGGATATGAAGCAGCAAACTTCGCAGTTCAAAGAACTTCAGGATTAGAAAAGGCCAATGCTCTTTATTGGTACTCGGCCAACCTCGCTAAGTATGGTGAACCAAGAGCAATTGAAATGGCGACAACAAGATGGCCAAACGAGCTTAAGCCAGCACTATTAGCAGGGCTTTCACTTGATAAGACTGTTCATAATTATGGTTTTTCAAGAATCATTGGTAAGGCGATGATTAAACTTCCATTCTCATCTAGTTCAGATGGTTTTGATCACCTTGAAGAAGCTTATGAATCAACATTAAAGAAAGTAAATATTGGTTCAAAAGAAATTGAGATTTCTGGACAAGTTAATAACGTTCTTTTCTACATGTGGGGAATCATGAAGCAAAAGAAAAAAGGTGCAAAGTACTGTAACGTTATTAAGGCCGCTTCTGCACTTTATAAGGGTGGAGATGAAGCTTACGCAGCTTATGACTCATCAATGATCCCAGAGACAAAGAGAGAACTAACTGCCTTTTTTAAAGGTGGATCTAAAGACGATAAAAAAGTTCTTAAGTACTTCAAAAAAATCTGTAAGTAAGAAAATTAAACTTTAGTTATAAGAGAGACCCTATATGGGTCTCTCTTTCTATACTCACGTGGAGTGAATAATGAAGAAGTGTATTTTTTTAGCGGCCATGATGACTTGTTTTGGAGTCTCTGCCGGAAATATCTCAGGACCAATTGGTCTTCCAGGAGCAAAAACACTACCTAAGGGTGTTAGAAATCTAAGTATTAAGGGTGTCTTTGCCCAAGGTTTAGAGAAGTATGATGGCAATGGAAATAGCGTTTCATTAGCTGATCCATTCTTTCAAAACTTATCGTTTGGGAATATTCTTTCAGGAACAGAAGATCCAAAGAAGCAAGGTGAGATTCTTGCGGCCATGAATAAAGTTGGTGCTAATGAATCTGATTCTTTTGGTTCTGCGACGGGACAGGTAAATCTTGATGCTACGGTAACTGTACCAGTTTTTGCTTGGGGATTAACGAGTAAGCTAACAGCGGCAATTGCTGTTCCTATTATCAAAACAAGCTTGAATGTGGATACTGGTGTTATTCACAATAATTCATCTCTTTATAATCAAGTCGTGAATGAACTTGGTTACGCTCCAGAAAAACAAGAAGAGTTTCAAGATAAAATGAATTCTCCTGTTAGTGAAAAATTAAAAGAGTATGGTTATAAGGCCCTTCGCAATGAAGATGAAACAAAGCTTGGTGATATTAAGCTTGTGACTAAGTATAAGACTTTTGAAAATAAACTAAACTCAGTTGTTGTGACTGGTGAGTTAACTCTACCTACGGGGAGAGAAGAAGACTTAAATAAGATTGTCGATCTTCCTGGTGGAGATGGACAAACAGACTTTGGGCTAAGTGTAAACTATGATTACTACCCAATGAATTGGCTAACTCTTTCTTCTCAAGTTTCTCATACCGTACAATTTGCTGATAAGCAGGCGAAGAGAGTTCCATTTTGGAGAGGTTCTAAACTGACTCCTTATATTGACGAAAATGTTGATAGAGATTTAGGAGATCTTTCTTCTGTTCAACTAGCTGCTCAAGCAAAATATCTAGGTTTTGGTTTTGGAACAAACTACGCTCTTCAGTATAAGGGTGGAGATAAGTACACTGGAACAAAGTTTGAGAAGAGCTGGTATGACAATATTGGTAAGGACACTATTCAGAGAATGGGAAGTTTTACCTTTTCAGCGAGCTATGACACGATTTCGCTTTTTAGACAGAAGAAGTTTCCCGTTCCACTATCACTATCAGTTTCACACTCGGTTATCTCTAGTGGGAAGAATGTCGTAAAAGATCCAATTACGGCACTAGACTTTACGATGTTTTTCTAAGAGAGGAGAGAATGATGTTTAATAGAATAGGATTTATTTTAGTTTTAGCTTCACTTCTTTCATGTAGTCGAAGTACAGATATTATTTCAGCACCAGAAAAGAAAGTTCAGAGAGTAAGTATCCAAGGTCTGACTGTAAGCGGTGACGACTTTGAATCAGATATTAGAGCGGTCACTCTTTTGGCCTATCCTAATGCACAGGACTTAAAGAACTTTTCGTATGATCTGGCGCCAAAATATGCCAATCTTCTAGGGGCTAAATTTAATAATTATAGAGCAGAAGGTTTTCCAGAGAGCTTTCTTCTCTCTGAGAGAGCGAGTAAGCAAAAGCTTGGTATCAGCTCCGCTTTAACTCCTAATGAGAAGTATGCGACAATCGTTAACCAAATTATTAGTATTGGTTTCTTAAGAGACTCTGCATTTAAGCAACAGCTTATTACAGAAGAAGTACAACTTGAGATTTACTCAGATATTGAAACACTCTTTGAAGACCTACTTTTCTTTCCTGTTATTGATGAAGACGGAACTTATAAGTTAGTTGCTGATGAAACAACAGAGGAAGAAGGAGAGTCATTCTATGATTGTGAGGAGTATACAGATTCAGTAGAAACACTAGTTGTAGATAACTCAACGAGCTCGACAAAGACGTCTATTGAGAATCAATGCCAATCATTTGATAAGGCATCTTCTCAGGTTGAGTTTTTAATTAACCAAGTTTACGGACTTGGAGAAGGTTATGTTCTTCAGTTACTAGATGCTGTTCAAAAAGATATTGGAAGAAACTTTCTGACAACGACAATGGCCATTGATAGAGATACTGATGAGTATTCTCAGCTCACTCTAAGTGAAGATGGAAACACTGTTGAAGAGCTTACTCTCTTTGTGGATATTAATGATAAGAATGGTTATAACGAGTATAGCCTTGAGAATGGAAAGATTAAGAACTTAAAATTCTATAAAGGTGAATCGGGAGCAAAGGTTCTTGAGTTTGAGATGGTTACTGATCTCTACACTGTTAAGACTAAGCTTGGAATGAGTGTTATGGACTACTACGATCTACGTTTTGTAGGAGATGCAACTTTCCATTATAAAGATGGTCAAGTGAGAGAAGGGGTCATGAAGATTGAAGTTAATCGTGCTTCAGATGATGACTGGGATTTCTAAGCTAAGTATTTAAATTTACATATCTAAAGAAGAGGGACGTAAGTCCCTCTTTTTCTTTATAAAGCGCCAAATGTTGGCAAATTTTAAAACTTCTTACACAATTTAAGAAAAAAACTTCGACGTAATATCAGGCGATTGAAGAGCATTCGATCAAGAATAAGTAAAGAAAACACAAATATCACCGACAAATGTCAAAACATATTAAACTTTATAAAAGCCAGCGAGGGACTTTTTATAAAGGGGCAAGGCATATGACTGAACTGGAATTTGATTTAACGATTTTTGAAGAACTACTAGAGCAGGCGACAGAGCAAAAAGCAGCTGAGTTTTTTGAGGCCAAGATCAAGTTACTGGCAAGTGATACAGAAGAATAGAATCCGATAGGGGCTAGACGACAATCTCAATTGAGAGTTTGTATTTAGTCCCAAGATTTTCCAAAATCTCTTTTAATTTCTTAACAGGGATCACATTATCAACAACAGAGAATTTATTATTAAGTGGTAGGCGACATTTATTATCACATGAGACATCACTGGTTGCGATTTCTACTTTTGTGATACTTTCGACATTTTGAAAGCCTGAATACCATTTAAAGAACTCTTCTAATTTTGCACTTAGGTCGTTATAGAATTGAACCTCACTGTCATCGAGATGATAGAGAAACCTTCCCGCATCCATTTGCTTTCCATTGACGATGATGTGCATGACACCGCGAGAATTAACATGTAAACTATTATTCATACATTTAGGACAATACATAATACCAACCTTTTCTTTCATTATATTATAGTCAAAATGGAAAGTTTTTTAAGGAGAAAAAATGGAGCCAGTTAAAAGGACGATAAATACTCGAGATGGTGTCAAGCTATACACTGAAACTCTTGAGCGTGGCTCTAAGTATTGGCTAATCGTGACTCATGGAATAGGTGAGCATCTTGGTCGACATTCTTATATGAACAACCTTTGTGGACATGATGTTAATGTCTTTCAATATGACTTGAGAGGCCATGGGAGAAGCACGGGTGAGAAGGCTTATATAAGTGACTTTACAAAATTTCATGATGACTTAGAAGATTGTCTTGAATATCTTAAAGAGAAGTATGGCATGGAAAAGTTTATTCTCTTTGGACACTCTATGGGAGCTCTTATAACTCTTGGTTTTGTTCAAAAGAATAAAAGAGAAGATCTGTCTCCGGAAGGTGTGATTGTTAATGCTCCTCCGATTGGTTTTCCTGGGGCCCTTGGGAAAGTTGTCGATTTCCTACCTGGTTCAGTTTTCCAAAAACTTGCGAATTTTAAGCCAAGTATTCCCCTTGGCGGTTTAGTAGATTTAAAGAATCTTTCTCATAACCCAAGCGTTATTGATGATTATCTGGCTGATGAGTTTAACCATCTCAAGCTCCATACAAAACTGTTGATAGAACTTGCGAAAAATTCTAAAGAAGTGGGGCGCCGAAAAATAAATGCAGGGGTTCCGTCATTTTGTTCTTATGGAACAGGGGATAGAATTGTTGGCGTTAAAGAATTAGAAACTTACTTTACGAAGACAGAGAAGAACTTCGTACTAACTCCATTTGAGGGAGCTTACCACGAAATTCATAATGAGTTAGATAAGTATCGTAAGCCTTATTTAACTTATCTTAAAGAAGTGATCCGATCGATTATCTATCCAGCGCAGTGATTGTCTACAAGTTCAATGAACTTCTTGATAACTGAAGAACCGCCGTCAAGACCACTTTGAATTTGCTCCGGAGTGAGATCAACTTCAATATGTGACTTTACGAAGTTTCTTGAGCCCTCTGGGTGTCCTTGAAAACTAAAGAACGGCAGCTCTTTATGGGCGAGACCATCATAGAAGCAGTCTGGAGAAGTACTTAGGTGAACAAAGCCCTCTGGAAGATTCTTCACTTCATAGTGATGTGTAATAAAAATATTAAATTGAGAGTCTTTTTCAAAGCCGTAGTGTGATGTTAGGATCTCTTGCTTTCGAATACCTTCAAAGCACTTATTATCTGGAGTAACGAGATCGATAGTTGCACCAAAGGCATCTGCCATCAACTGGTGACCAAAGCATATTCCCATCACTGGAACATTTTTAAGAAGCTTTTCTTTCATTCTCTTGGCAAGATCAACCTGCCACTCGAGTCTATCACTAACATTTGAATCACTTCCAAAGATGATATAGCCGGAAGCCTCTTCGATGAAATCAAGTGATTGACAGCCTTCCTTTGAGACCCAGTGGTAAGTAAAGGGCTGGTTAAACTTCTCGACAAGCTTATTCATACAATTGTACGATGGTTCACCGATAGCACAGTCAATAATAGCAATAGGATTTCTCATGCAACTTACCTTTAAATCTGAATTTGGAATGATAAAAATTTCTGGGTGCGAAAGATATATCAGAAGTGTAGAAATTGTAAAAGAAGATAATAATATTGACGAAAAAAATCTTCCTGAGCACTTTTTCAAGGCGCAAACTCAGCTACGTGAATTCTTTTCTGGTGCGAGAAAGGAATTTGATCTTCCTTTAAAACCAGAGGGAACAGAATTTCAACTTGCAGTGTGGAATGAGATGTTAAAAATCCCATATGGAGAGACGGTTAGCTATGGTGAGATTGGGCAGCGAATTCAACGCCCAAAGGCCTATCAGGCCATAGGAAGTGCCTGTGGAAAGAATCCAATTCCATTTATTATTCCCTGTCATCGGGTGGTAGCTGCAAATGGTATAGGCGGATTTTCTTTGGGACTTCAGTCAAAAAAGAATTTATTGAACCTTGAGAGCTGCTCTAACTAGTTGATATTTATAAAAACGGAGTTTTTGACTCAAGTAATGTGAGTGTAGTCCGATAAGTAAGGCATGAGTGCAGCACCTAAACAGGACATTCAAAAAGCAAAAGAGAAAGAAGAAAGCTCTAATGCAAAAGTCGTTAAACTTGAATTTACGGCCTATGATGAAGCGAAAAAGGCTCCTGCATCTTCTTCTGTTAGTGAGACAGAACTTTCTGGTGAGGGTGCTAAAATTCATCACTTGCCGACTTCTGCTGCAAGCCCAGTAAGTAATCGAGGAGAAATTGATACCCTCGAGGCTCAAGTTAAATTAATAGCTCTATTTAGTAGTGAAGCAAAGTTGCTAGAAGCTGAAATGAATAAGCTTATCAAGGGAGCCTATGCCAAGGCCCCCGGTGCTAAACCATATTTTCTAAAAATGAAGAAACTGCTGCAGATGCATGCAGATATTGAAAAGATCTTAGAAAAAGCAAAAGAAGTGAAGTAACCTAAGCTAGGTGCTTCTTCCCACCTTTCTTTCCACCTTTTCCACCATTTTTTCCACCGCCTGGTGGTGGTTTAATTGGACCCTCATCATCAACTGGAATACTCTTTTTCTTCGCAATTAATTGAACAGACTTAGAATCCGTATCTACATTAGTAGCATTAATAGTCATTACTGAAAAAACTAGCGCTGTCGCCATTAGAATTACTTTCATATCTCACCCCATGAATATGTATTTAACATGGCATGCTATGAGATAAGCGTCAAATGTGATTGTAGAGTTTTCTTTGCTAAGTATTTGAAAGTTAAATAGCTGTAAGAAAATAGTATGAAATGACAGAAGAAATATTTTTACCAGAGTGGATATCAATAAAAAAGGGGCCTCTTTGGCCCCTACTTTTTATGACGTTATTCTGTAGTTTTCAGAAATTTTTCAAGAAAGTTCA
>NZ_AUNJ01000450.1 GCF_000447775.1 Bacteriovorax sp. DB6_IX | reverse complement strand
CCTCAAATCTACGATCATTCGTAATATAAACCGAGCGCGCCAAGTCAATAAAGCCCTGATCGTATTCACGGTTTTTCTCCTTTATGCGAATATCATCTTCGATCTCCCAAAGAGTCAGGTTTATCTCCTTCAGATCTTTTCTTAAAGAATCTAATTTCTCTTGTTCATTGAGTTTTAGGGATTTCAACGTTTTGGTAAGAGCATCAAATTCATTCTTTGCATGAGCAACTTTCTCAGAATTATCAATTTTCTCCATCTTAATTTCCAAGATAGTTAACTTATCAACTAACTCTCCAAGAGAGACAGGACAAAGAATTTCCATAAGATTCTCCTAAATATCGATATATTCTATTTCTATGATTTCTAATTCTTTTTCACCATTAGGTGTTCTTATTATAACAAGGTCACCTTCTTCTTTACCAAGAAGAGACTTTCCAATAGGAGATCGCCAACTAATAAGACCCTGAGAAGGGTTCGTTTCATCAACTCCAACGATGCTATACTTCTTAGTATTTCCATCCTCATCTTCTGTGGTGACAGTGGCCCCAAATTGAATTTTGTCGGACTCGATCTCTCTCGGTTCAACGACAACCGCATCTTCAATTCTTGCAGTTAAAAATCTAATGCGCTTATCAATCTCGCGAAGGCGCTTTTTTCCATATTTATAATCTGCATTTTCAGATCTATCGCCCAATGAAGCTGCCCAAGCGACTGTCTTAGTCATTTCCGGTCTTTCTATTTTTACAAGCTGATTTAACTCATCACGATAGCGATCAAAACCCTTTCTCGTTGTATAATTATTTTTGCTCATAGTGCTTTAGGATCCCTTCAACACCATCTTCTACAATATCAAGAACTTGCTCAAAACCCTTGGCCCCTCCATAGTATGGATCAGGGACTTCACTCTCTGAACGATTCTTAGCAAAGTCACAGAACATTTTGACTTTGTGGTGGTACTCACCAGATGGGTTCATTGCTAGGATATTTCTATAGTTGGAATTATCCATAGCAAGAATAAGGTCATACTTTTCAAAGTCAGAACTTGCATCAAATGCTCTTGAAATACTTCCAAGAAAGATTCCTCTTCGCTGGGCATGCTCTCTCATTCTTGAATCTGCTGGTTCGCCAACATGATGTGCACTTGTCCCAGCTGAGTCTATTTCAAACTGACTAGAGATTCCTCGTTCATTTACGAGATGAACCATCACACCATCTGCAGCAGGAGATCGACAAATATTGCCTAAACATACAAAAAGTACCTTATGCATACTTTCCCCTATTAAATTTTAATCATTGTCACTTGTATTAGAACAGCTCATGTAAATTGGAAGATGATCACTAATAACTTCTCTATAGAATCTGTAGTAAGTTCTATCTTCGAGCTGTGGTTTGAAAAGCGTTCTAAGAAGATCTTCAGTTTTTTCTTTAAGATCATATCTCTTCACGATTTCTCCACGTGAAACAGTAAACTTGTCATCGATTTGTCTGATATATCTCTCAACAAAGTTATCCTGCTTTTTTACCCCATCAGTAGAGTATTCATACTTAAGATTGCGAGTATTATCACCATCTTGATATGGCGTTGTTGATCTTACGAGATATTTGCGATCAATAATCTTTGAGAAACTATTGTGAAGAAAATCGTAAATTTTATAATTACTCTCTCCTGCACAACCTGCAGTTTGCTTGTCATCAATAATGAAGTGGTCGTAATTATTTTTTACCCCATTTGTTAATCTACCTGAAGAAAGTCTTCCCCTAGCAATTGAAGTCTTCCCTTCAATTTTTAGTTCCATACCTGGGTAGTCCCCTAATAGAACCTTCCAGTATCTTTCATCCATTTGAAGATTGAAATCCCCGGCCAAAATAACATCTTGCTCTTTATAATTCTTCTTTAGAAGAGAGATAAAGTTCATGATGTGCCTAACTTCTGCAAATCTTGCAAAAGTCTTCTTTCCAACTCCGTAACCGATCTTTGTAAAGTCATCAACACCAAAAGCTGACTCTAGAATTTCTTTTCTCTTACTCTCATCACCTGGCGTATTATGAATTATATGTGCGCTAAGAAGTGTGAAATCGAAGTTTCCACTTCTAAAGCTTCCGACAAGTGGCCTTCTAGCAAATAGTTGATGAACATCTCGACCGTAGAACTCTTTGGCAAACATTGGAGTACAGGCATAGGCCTTAGAACCTTTGAAGTATTTATCACAATACTCATTCTCAATTGGCTCAACCTTAGTTGCTCTATAAAAGAAACCTGCCAGTTCATGAACTGTCGATTTTTCAGTTCCCTCTTCGTCTCCACTTAGTATCAAGGCCCATGATGGATCCAATTTTTGAAGCTCTTTTAATAGAGGTATATATCCAGGTTTATGATATTGCTTTTCCAGAAGCTGTATCTTTTCTTTAATACGAGCTCTTTCTGAATAAGAAGCTCCGTTTGAAACCATTTCAGCATACTGAAGTTTTAGCTCACGATGGAGATCAGTAACGGCCGTATTATGTTTGAAATCGACACCGATAACCGGAAGAATTTCTTGAGCCGCAACAATATCCCATTGATTCATAATACTTGCGACAAGAGCATGATCTTTAAACTCAGTTCTGGTTGAACCAAGATTATAAAGATTAAATGATCCGATTTTAATTTTCTTAGACTTAAGGGATTGGTACTTGCGATAATATGTACTTGCAGCGTGTGCGTTGAAATGATGATACTGATCGTAACAATCAATATCTCCAACTTCCTTGCTGCCGATAAAACTTCTTAGTTCACGACAACCAGCCTTTTCTTCTTTTTCAGCAAAGACTGAAAGTGAAAGCGCCATCCAAAATAGCAAAATAGAAGTTTTATTTCTAAAAAGCACAAATTCTCCTTAATTAGTGCGTTTTTTACTTTTAAAAATAGTACCTACTTAATTATAGATGAGCAATGATGTCGGGTTATATAAATATCTGATATTAGGGAGTTTTTTTATTAGGATTGAGTTATTTTCTTACAACTTCTAACAGTTGAGTCCTCTCTCGAGGACTCATATAAATTATTTAGATGGACAACCACCAAATGACTTCGTTTCAAGGACATAGAACTTACAATCTCTATATCTATAAGTATTTTTGAAGATTCCTGGTGCAAGCTTGTAAACAGCTTTTCTTACGTCCTTCACTTCTTCCCAAGTAAGAGAGATTGCATCCCAACTGTGTAAGTACATCTTTCCTTTGTAGGGACTGATAAGCTTGCTAAAAATTTTCTCTTCAGGCTTATCTTCACTAT
>NZ_AUNJ01000449.1 GCF_000447775.1 Bacteriovorax sp. DB6_IX | reverse complement strand
AACGGCAATGACTTTCTGCTCGCCATTGACGATGTGTACACGGGAAACCATAAAAACTTTTCGTTGATTTAAATTTACTCATAGGTTGATATTAGTTGATTCCGTGACAAAGCTCAAGCTGAGCTTCGTCACGAATAATAATGAGATGTTATAACTATGCTGCTTTGGGTAAACTTCCAAAGGATTGTCCATATTTTGTATCAATTCCTTTGATATGCGATGTGAGC
>NZ_AUNJ01000448.1 GCF_000447775.1 Bacteriovorax sp. DB6_IX | reverse complement strand
AAATGATTGAAAAGTATCAAGAAAAAGATGAAGTCAAAGTTCTCGTATCAAAAGAAGATTATCCAATTGTTTTAGAAAAACGAATAGCTAAGAAAGTTGAAATCATGAAAGAGCGTCTTAGTGAAAAGCAGTGGGTGAATCGACTGCAACGATTTGATAATGAGCTGAATTCAATTGCCATGATACGTGCCTCAGCTTCTCTTTTGGGAATTAATGAGACGACTCTAACACTCGTTGAAGATGCGATGGACTCAACACTTTATTCATTGGAAAAGATTCCATCTCTTAAAACAATTCTGGCCGATATTTGCGGAAGAGGAGACTTCTTCTTACAAAAGGCCCTCATGATTAATTATCTTGCGATTTATGCCATTCAGAAATCACCATGGAATAATGAAGCGACTAGGAATAAGCTTTCTATGGCGGCCTTTCTGCATGATTTTAAAACCACTGATGAGAACTTTATCAAAAACCCTGTCGATGATGAGGCAAGTGCTGATCAGAGAATACTCTATGATAACTTTTCAAAACATGCCGAGGAAGAATTTCAAATTCTCTCTCAGATCAATACTGTTCCAGATGATGTGACGAAAATAGTTCGCTACCACCATGTGGACCTTGATGGGACTGGTTTTCCTATGACCGAAGTCGGGAAGTTGAACCCGCTCTGCCAAACTTTTAATATTTCACACAACCTTGCGGTTGCCCTAATTAAAGAAGGATTTTCAAAGAAGGCCTATTCTGGTTATTTTTATGATCTTTCTGGGCGAATCTTGGAGAAATACAAGGACAGTTTGGATCCATTTTCATACATTCTTTAAATTTTCTAAACATCTTATGTGTAAAATGCTGTCAGAGGCCGTAAGAAAAAAACAGGTTGACCTGATGAAATCCATACTAAGTGTATAAAATCACTAGTCTTTTTTCCAAGGTGAACGGCCTAGGAAAGGATTAACAGGCAAATTTTTTTTTGGACATGGATAAGGGACGGCCAGTACAATATTAGAAAGGCCGTTAGTGGATGTGACATGAAGTCTAATTATTAACGGTGAAAGATCAAAAAATAATAGTGCAGGAGGTACTATGTCAGACAAAGGGTCTGCGGAAGCAAAAAAACTCCCTCTTCTACCACTGAGAGACATGATCATCTTTCCTCATATGGTCGTGCCTTTATTTGTAGGAAGAGAGAAATCTATCCACGCCTTAGAAGAAGCGCAAAAAAATGGTAACGAGCTTTTTCTAGTCACTCAAAAAGATGCCAGCATCTTAAATCCAGATAGAGAAGACGTTTATGACGTTGGAACTGTCGTAAACATCATTCAAATGCTTAGACTTCCTGATAACACGGTTAAGGTTTTAATCGAAGGTAAGTATAGAGCGAAGATTGGTGAGTTTGAGTCTCAACCAGAAGGTTATTGGGCCGACGTTGAGAAGTGTACTCAAGGAACAGTTGATCCTGTAAGTACTGAAGCAACAATCAGAAGCATCAAGAATGTTTTTGAACAATACGTGAAATTAAATAAGAGAATTCCACCTGAACTTCTTATGAGTATTTCATCTATTACTGATCCATCAAGACTTGCTGATATTATCGTGGCACATCTTTCTATGAAGATTCCTGAGAAGCAAGAAATCCTTGAGGCAGTAGATGTAGAGAAGAGACTACAACTTCTTCTTGAGAAGATGCAAGGTGAGATCGAGATTATCAATGTTGAGAGACGTATTAGAACACGTGTTAAATCTCAAATGGAAAAGTCTCAAAAAGAATACTACCTTAATGAGCAGATGAATGCGATTCAGAAAGAACTTGGACAAAAAGACGAGAAGTCTGAAATTCAAGAAATGGAAGAAAAGCTTGCTGCTAAGAATATGCCAGAAGAAGCTGTTCTTAAGGTACAAAAAGAAATTAAGAAACTGAAGTCAATGTCTCCAATGTCTGCAGAGGCAACGGTTGTAAGAAATTACATCGATTGGATGCTGACACTTCCGTGGTTTGAATATACTGAAGACAACAACAGTGTGGCCCGTGCTAGAGAAATTCTAGATAATCATCACTATGGGATGAAAGACGTAAAAGAAAGAATTGTTGAATATCTTGCTGTAAGATCCCTTGTTGGAAATGAAGGTAAGGGAACAATCCTTTGTCTTGCGGGGCCTCCTGGAGTTGGTAAAACATCTATTGCAAAATCACTTGCAGAATCACTTGGAAGAGAGTTCTACAGAATTTCTCTTGGTGGTGTAAAAGATGAGTCTGAGATTAGAGGACACAGAAGAACTTATGTTGGTGCGATGCCTGGTAAGATTGTTAATGCTCTTAAGAAAGCAGGAACAAGTAACCCAGTAATCCTTCTGGATGAGATCGATAAAATGAGTTCTGATCAAAGAGGGGATCCTGCTTCAGCAATGCTTGAAGTTCTAGATCCTGAGCAAAACAAAAACTTTGGTGATCACTATATTGAAGTTGAGTATGACCTATCTAAAGTTATGTTCATCATGACTGCAAATGATCTTGGACGTATTCCTGGACCACTTAGAGACAGAATGGAAATCATTAATGTTTCTGGTTACACTCCAGTTGAAAAACTTCAAATTGGTAAAGAATATCTTCTACCAAGAGCGTGTAAGAATAATGGTCTAACTGATTGGTCTGTGACTATGTCAGATACTGTTATGCTTGATGCGATTAGAGGATATACAAAAGAAGCCGGTGTTCGTGAGTTCGAAAGAGTTATGAATACTGTTGCAAGAAAAATTGCTACTGAAGTTGTAACGAAAGACGTTGAAAAAGGAAAGAAGTTCAACGTAACTTCTAAACAACTTACTAAGCACCTTGGTCCTAAGAAGTTTGATGGAACAGGAATCGAAGAGACTCCTCAAGTTGGACTAGTTAATGGACTTGCTTGGACTTCTGTTGGTGGTGAGCTACTCCATATTGAAGTTGTGACAACTCCAGGAAACGGAAAAATCCAAACAACTGGTAAGCTAGGTGAGGTCATGACTGAATCTGCTCAAGCAGCTTTAAGTTATGTAAAATCAGTTTCTGGACAACTGGGGATTGATCACGAATGGTTTAATAAGAATGATATTCATATCCACGCACCTGAGGGAGCGACACCAAAAGATGGACCTTCTGCAGGTATCACAATGGTAACAGCTCTAACATCTGCGATTACAGGAATTCCTGTTCTTCAAGATGTGGCCATGACTGGTGAAGTAACAATTAGAGGACGTGTTCTTCCAATTGGTGGACTGAAAGAAAAACTACTTGCTGCTAAGCAAGCCGGTGTTAAGACTGTTGTTATTCCATGGAAGAATTCAAAAGATCTTCCAGAGATTCCAACGGAAATTAAAGCTGGATTAGATATCCACCCAGTTCAAGGGGCAGAGGAAGTTCTTAAGCTTGCTCTAAACCTAAGAGAACCAGAAAAGTTCATGCAACATGTTGGACTTAAAGTTCTTGATTCTGAGAATGGAATGGAAGTGGCTAACTAGCCTTATAACTGCATAAATTTTTTGATCTAAGAAAAGGGCCCTACTTGTTAGGGCCTTTTTTTATCGTCAGCAGATATCACTCGTTGAAATCTTCATAATAATCACATACGACTTCTTTAGGATTCTTTATACAGTACTTCTTAAAATCTAAATTATTAATTGATTCAAATTTTAACTTATACTGATTTCCTTCTTTTTTATAATATGAGACAGCTATTTCATGAAAATCCTTATTTCTGACTCTAAGATGTAACATGTATTTCTCATTTACCTCAAAAATTCTATCATTGAAGAAGAATGATTCATTCTTAACTCTATTTAAGTTGTATAAATTATAGGTTTTGTACCTTTTACAAGTAGATACATAATCACCAAATATTATAAACCTTCTCCTCGGAAGCTTTCCACATTTATCGTGATGTATTTTTACTTCTAGTAAAGCAGAACCTCCTCTAGAGAAGTTAGGGTTATATATATCTCTAGAAAAGACTACAAAGCTTAATCCTAGTAAAATTTTAAACATTATAGCTCCTTTGGTCCTGGCTTTTATTTTATTTGAAGGTTTTGTTTTTTGAAAACTAAGATATCTTTGTTTGGAATGGGATGGGGGGATTTTCTTTGCGGAGATGGTCTCCGCACACAGCTGAAGCGTCAAAAGCTTCGCTTCGCTTGCGTTTTTTTGACGCTCGCGTGACGGTAAAGCTCCGACGTCAAAATGCTTGGCATTTTGCCGCGGGCAAAAAAAAAGCCACTCAATGAGTGGCTTTTTATATAAAATCTGGTGGGACATGACAGGATCGAACTGCCGACATCTACCTTGTAAGGGTAGCGCTCTCCCAGCTGAGCTAATGTCCCGTTTTCTTGACTTGTTTTGAAGTGAAGTAAGATTATAAGAAGTGGGGATAACTGTCAATACCATTTTGGAAAAAATGCAGATTTTTTTTGTCAGCTATTTTTATTTATTATCAATTGCTTAGCATCATTTTGGAAATAATTTCCTTTTAGTTTTTGGATCGATCTCTAGGTAAGGTTGCAGCTTTCTTTGACGAAAAGATGAGTGAGAAAGACCGTCGAATTGAAAGGAAATCGATCATGAAGTTCATTTTGTTAATTACAATCTTACTGGGATTATTTAGTTCATGTGGAACGCCTGAGGGGAAAACTGCTGCGAAATTTCAGTTGGCCTTTGCTGCCACACCTTTTTCTTCTGGGGGATTGATGATCTTTGGTAAGAAAGAAGATGCCACGGGCATTTATCTTTCCAAGAATATTGTCTCTGGCACAGAAGTTATTGAGTTACCAAATGGATTATGGAGTTTCATTACGATTGCCTGGAATGGACCAGGGGCCTTTCAGGGCTCTGTGAAATGTGCGAGAAATGAAAATATCTCCCTCAATGGAGGAGATCAAGACGTTGTTCTCAATTATAATTTTCAAGAATGTCAGCAAAACGATGTCTTTGGAGAGGTGGTCTCTCAGCAAGATATCGGTCAATTTGCACCTCTTACTGTACTAAGTTGTAGCAATCAATATGCTATCAATGAGTCAGAAGCTGAAGATTATGCTGATGACTGTATCCGTGGAGCGACACTTTCTTATCGTTTGAGAATTCCAGAATTCTCTCCAGAGGGGGGAGTCTCACTTAGTACTGGTTTAACTTCTGGATGTATTGATGGCGTTGGGCCAACATCTCCAGTATTGAACTCGAGTTTGAGAGTGCCATTTTTCAATGATAGAGAAGCCCCGTTAACTGTAATTGTTGAGGCCTTTGAGAATTATGCCTGTGCAGGAACACCGGAGACCTTCAATTTTAAAAATGATCTCGGCTCTCGTGTGGCCCTAGATCATTATCAGAATAAGAACTTTCTCTTCTTGAAACGTAATTACTGTACTGCAACTCATCGTGCAGGCTCAATTCTATCAAATGGAATTATGTATAAGGGGAATACTCACTATGTGATTTGTAACTCAGCTCAGTTCTTAGATGCTTTCACAAATTATCCGACAAATATGTATATCCTTGGAGATAATATTGATTTTGGAGGAGCGGACCTCGCTTCGTATTCAATGTCCATTGGTTCCGGGGGAAGTCTTTTTGGTGATGGTAAAACATTAAGTAATATCACTTACAACTATACGGGAACTGTTAATAGTAACGGAGTAATTTTTGATCGTATTGATGGAGATATTGAGGGGGTGAATATCTCAGGGGTTACTGCGGACTTCGATATTAATGGGACGACTCAAGATGGGGTAGGTGTCCTCTTTGCGACAACAAATGTTAGTACAACAATAAAACTTAAAAATATTAATTTAAACAATATTCAAATGCGTGTCATGAATAGTTTAGGTGGTGCAACCATGGCCAAGATGGGTCTTGTGGGCGGTGCTTATAATGCAAGTGCAGGAGAAGCCAAATCTATTACTGTCAGAAACTCAACTCTTACAATTGATGGGATTGGAGGAAACGATTCTCGAGAAATTGGTCTAGTATTTGGACAAATGGATGGACAGCTCAAGGATGTGCAGGTTGTGAGTAGCTCAATTGTAACAGGAGCAGGAAACAGCTTAAATAAGATTTGGGAAGTTGGTGGTGTTGTTGGAAAAACAGTGACAAATGGAAATTTAAATCATGTTGATGTTGAAAGTCTTAATATTGTTCTCGATCGCCCAGCACAGTCCATTGGTGGTGTGGTGGGAGCCCTTGCAGAATCACATCAATTTAGTCATATCACATCATCAGGTAATATTGTCTTAACCGATAACACTGCGAACTCACCAGATATTGGAGGGATTGCTGGAATTGTTACTCATGGTGGAACTTTCAATGGGCAGATGTTAATGGCAAATATTGATATTGATGCAGATCAAGGAGCCTTTGGAGGAACGCCAGTTGGTGGAATCTTTGGTAAGACTGGAGGGACTCCTGCAGACGTTAAAATGGCCTATTATAATGGAACTTTAAAAGGGCGCTCAACTTGTGGTGGAATTGTTGGGAATCAGCTAGGTGGAAATGTCACTCACTCTATGTCTGAAGGAGTTATCGATTGTGCCGGAGGAACTTCTGGTGGAATTGTGGCGACATCGACAGGAGCTATTTCCAATACTCATTCTAAAATGACGATTAACACTGTCTCAGGATCAGGGACAGGTGGAATTGTTGGAACGACAACATCTTCAGTGACAAATAGTTACTACGAGGGGACGATGACCAATAATACGGCCTTTCACGGACTTCTTGTCGGTGTTTGTACAAGTTGTTCTCTTCAATACTTATATTCTCTTACGGGACAATCTTCTCAAACGGGGATTGGTTCAAACTCAACTGGGGCATCGATAACAAATTGTGGCTTTATTGACACTGGTTCTGGAACGACAGGTAATTGTTCACATCATCCAGACCTCGCAACACTTAACTCTGTTGATGGCTCAACTTTTACGGGAACAGACTGGGAACTCGCTGCAGATGGAAAGTACCGTCTGAGAACGGATAAGTTTTTTAATCGTTATAAAACTACAGTTGGAACACGAAGAAAACCAATTGCCCTGTCATCATTTCAAGACTGGAGACTTATTGGAGAAACACAACTGGCGGTTGGAAACTCTGCGCTGGAGAGATCAACTTTCATCCTAATGGCCGATCTTGATTTTCAAAATAACGCTGCTAACTTTATCCCTTGGGAAAGGTTTGGTGGTTTTATGATGGGGAATGATAATGCGATTATCAATGTGAGTTTCACTGATTCAAGTGGCAATCTCGGTCTTATTAGAGAGCTTCTTGAAGGAGTTGAGTTTGATCACGAAACGCCAACGGGATATAAGAAACTTTATTTGAAAAATATTAATCTCACTAACTCTGGAGCAGGAGCAACAGGTGCTCTTGGAGGTATGGGATCATCTGCCGGTGGCTGGATGGGATTCTATGGTATTGAGCTCTATGACTCTTCAATTACTGGGGGAGCAGAGACCGGTGGTCTGGTTGGAAATATTACGGGCTCAGTAAATGATTTTCTTGAGTTTGAAGATATAAAAATTGTGAGAACGAATGTGACAAGTACAGCAACATCGGCCGTAGGTGTTGGGGGACTTGCTGGTTCTCTAATGTTGACGAGTGCTCCTACGAATAAGACTCTTTTAAAAGTGGGAATCGATACCGATTCTCATATTTCAGCAGCTGATGTGAATGTGAGTGTTGGTGGACTTGTTGGAAGGGGGACTTCTATTCTTGGAGCAGGGCTTATCTCAAGAGCTCGATTAAGTGGAAATACCATTGCTGGTGGAGTTGTTGGAACATCAAATAGTTCGATGTACAGTATTATTGAAATCGAACAAGACTTCACGACTTGTTCAACTCCTACAAATTGTGGAGGGCTCGTGGGGAGTTCCTCAATGGATAATGTCAGTAATGTCTTGAACTTGATGAAAATCAATGGATCATATTCCCCAATCTTTGGAACAGAGACGTCGGGAACATTCACAAATTCGATTTCTGCCGATGGGAATTCTTATAGCTCATCTTCGACTGGGATCACAACATCTGCTGCATATTTTGGAGATAGGGTGACATCTATGTCCAATTTTGATTTCTCACAAGAGGCCTTTATTTTTGAAGAAACAGGTTATCCACGTTTGAGATGGACAGAGTTTATAAAGAAATTAGCACAATGGTAAATATGCTTTTGGCCTCCTCTTGGAGGCCTTTTTTGTCTCAAATCAAAGGCACTTGAGAAAAGGTTAAGAAATCATCATTTTTCATGAACATTTTCAGATGAAAAAGCGCCTAGTTTCAGTGGGTTACGTCGTGACTATGAAGGGCAAAAATTAACTAAGTGAACATTGATTCTTAATTTAAAATTTTACCTTATAAAGTAATTATTTTTGCCGAAAAGCCCAAGTGAAGATTAAGAAAAAATCGAGGAATGGGAATGGAAGATTTTGAAAGAGAACTGAAGGAAGATTTTCTAGAAGAGTCACTTCAATTATTAGAAGACTCTGAACAGGCGTTTTTGGCCTTAGAAAATGACAAGGATAGTACCGACCTTCTCGATCAAATTTTTAGGTTAGCACACAACTTGAAGGGAACTTCGAGAGCTGTTGGTTTTGGAGAAGTCGCTGAGTTTACTCACGAAATGGAAAACCTTATCCTAAAATTAAAAACTGGTGAAATGGAAGTGACAGACTTTGTCGTAACAGTCCTTCTAGAATGTAATGATCACATTACACATATGATTCACACTCTTAAAGACGATATTGAAGCGACATTCGATAGTACTGAAATCATCGCAAAAATCGTTGGGGTTTTAAGTGGAGATATTACTGGGGAAGATTCCGCTGCTGCTGAAGTTCATGCTGCTGAAGAGTCCTTCTCTGAAGAAGCTTTTGATGAAGTCGAAGAGGTGACACCTGCTGTTGAAGAATTTGATTCAGTTCCAAGTGCCGATATGTTTGAAGAGTCATCAAGCTTTGAAGATGATTTTGCTGCGGCCTTAGATACTGAAGAAGCCCCTGCAATGGTAGAGGATGCGGGTGATAATGATGTTGAGATATCTGCTTCAGCACTTGAGTCTCTACGTGAGCTTGGACTTGAAGACGATTCAATCCTAAAAGAGCTTGAGCTTAAAACGGCACCTGTTGAGAAGTTAGATGAAGGTCTAACCATCAAAAAAGGTGAGGATATTGTTGCTCAAACTAAGCCAGAAATTCCGGCCGAAGTCTCAGGGCCAATGGCCGAAGTGACAGAGATTAAGAAGAAACCAGCTGCGCCTGCTCCTGCTGCAAATAAACCATCTGCACCGGTAAAGAAAAAGTCGGAAGATGAAAGTATCAGAGTTGCACTATCTCGAGTTGAAAAGCTTAATAACGTGGTTGGAGAGCTTGTTATTTTACAAACGGTTCTTGATCAAAGACGTTTTACGGCGATTCACGATGGTCTTGCAAACAAATCAATTGCACAACTAGGTAAGCTATCAAAAGAGATTCAAGAGATCTCAATGTCTCTGAGAATGGTTCCTCTTAAGGCCACTCTACAGAAGATGAATCGAATTGTTAGAGATACATCAAAAACACTTAATAAGAATGTAAAGCTTCATCTTGTTGGTGAAGATACAGAGATTGATAAAACGGTACTTGAGAACCTCTCAGATCCACTTGTTCACATCGTAAGAAATGCAGTTGATCATGGATTAGAGTCTACAGAGGGAAGAATAAAGGCCGGAAAGAGTGAAGTTGGAAATGTTGAAATTAAGGCTTTCCACGAAGGGAATAATCTCGTTATTCAAATTAATGATGATGGTGGTGGGATTGATCACAATGTGATTAGAGCTAAGGCCATTGAAAAGGGATTAATTAACCCTAATAAAGAAATTCCTGCACATGAAATGATTCAATATATTTTCCACCCAGGATTCTCAACTAAAGAGCAGGTAACAGAAGTCTCTGGTCGTGGTGTTGGGATGGATGTCGTTAAGACAAATATTGAAGGAATGTCGGGATCAATTGAAGTTAGAACTGAGATGGGTAAAGGAAGTACATTTAAGGTATGTCTTCCACTTACGATGGCCATTATTGATGGAATGGTTGTTAGAGTTGGAAGTGAAAAATATATTATTCCTCTATCTCAAGTACATGAGTCTCTCAAGCCAAGTAAAGAGATTATTAACTCAATCACAGGTTTTGGCGAGTGTCTCAACCTTAGAGGTGAGGTTCTCCCATTATTTAATATTGGTAAGACTTTAAGTCGTAAAATGGATGATGGTGAATCAAGCGATAAGATCGCAATTATCATCCATAACTCAAGCTTTAATTATGCGGTCCTTGTCGATGATATTCTTCATCAACAACAGGTCGTTATTAAGAAGCTTGGTGATGAGATTAGATCGAGAAAAGGCTTCATGGGAAGTTCAATCTTAGGGGATGGGAAACCATCATTTATTCTAGATTTAAACGAACTATATAGTGGGTCATTAAAGAAAAATAATAATTCAATCAAAGAAAATGTAGCAAGGGTAGCGTAGGATGAGTATCGAAAATTTAAAAACAGACGGAAATGATGTCAATTATGAAGTACAAAGATTCTTAGAGTTTAGTCTCGGAGAAGAAGATTATGCCATTCCATTACTATCAGTAAGGGAAGTTATCTCTGTTCCTGAAACAACTCCAATTCCAAAGGCACCGCCACACTTTTTAGGAATTATGAATCTTAGAGGTCAAGTTATCTCAGTTGTGGATTTAAGGACTAAATTAAAAATTAAGCCTAAAGAGAATAATCACGAGGAATCGGTTATTATTGTTGATATAAATGGAATGAACTTAGGAATCGTTGTCGATTCTATTAATAAAGTTCTTGCATTTACTGCTGATGACGTTAATGATGTACCTGAAATAGAATCACAAGTGAACGCTGAATATATCAGAGGTGTCTATAGAAAAGAAGACGCCCTAACTGTTCTACTAGATGTTGCTAAAGTGCTAGATCTCAAAGATATGAAAGCGCTAGGTGGTATGAAAGCTGCTGCTTAGTCATGAGTACGCATATACTTTTATAACGCATACATTCTAAAGAGAAGAGAGGATATATGAGCACTGCTCCATTGCGTGCCGGCGGATACGACGGTCTAATTAAGAGAGTTTCAGCTATTGTAGCCAAGATATCGGGTAATGTTTTAGAAGAAAAACAAGCCTTAATGGTTCAAACTCGTGTGAAAAAACGAATGCTTGAACTTGGATTGCAAACACCTGAAGAATATTTAAGCTTTCTTGAAAGAAATATGGAGAAAGAATCCGGTGTTCTTGTCTCTCTTCTTACAACTCACCATACATTCTTTTTTCGTGAGTTCAATCACTTCGAATACTTAAAAACGAATCTTGCTCAAATCGTTGCTGATGTTAGAGCAAGAGGTGAAAATACAATTAAAGTCTGGTCTGCTGCTTGTTCAAGAGGACAAGAAGTCTATTCTTTGGCCATGTTCTTTGATTTCTACCTACCTAAGATTGATCCAACTATGAAGTACCATATCTTTGGAAGTGATATTGATCCTGAGTCTGTTAAAGTTGCAGAGAATGGTGTTTATCATAGACGTGAGATTAAAAGTGTTCCGATGAATTATTTAGGAGAGCACTGGGCCCGTGGTAAAGGTGATATTTCAGATTATGTAAAAGCAAAGAAAACACTTACGTCAAATGTCTCTTTCAGACCATTAAATCTTTTGGATTTTAAAACAAAGATGCGTGGCGAGAAATTTGATATTATCTTTTGTCGTAATGTCTTTATTTATTTTCGACCAGAACAAATTAAAGATATCATGAATGACTTCTTACACTTTATGCATAAGACTTCATTCTTCTTTAGTGGTATTTCTGAGTCTCTTGGAGGACTTGATCTAGAGATCACGAATGTTGGTCCTTCAATTTATACACATAAAGTAGAGAAGGTTGTTGAGCCTGTTGTGACAGATTCAGCTGCGCCTGCTTCAATCACTCCGGCCGCTCGCCCAGCTGCTCCGGTTGCAAAACTTCCAGAGATGCCAGCGGTACTAAAAGTTCTATGTGTTGATGACTCTTCGAGTATTTTAACTTTATTAAAGAAGATCTTTGGCTCTGATGATGGCTTTGAAGTTGTTGGGGTTGCTAAAAATGGGCTTGAAGCTCATGAAATGGTTGAAAAGCATAAACCAGATATCGTGACTCTCGATATCCATATGCCAGAAATGGATGGAGTAACTTATCTTCAGAAGCACTATAAGAAAGGACATCCTCCTGTTGTCATGATTTCTTCTGCTTCTCGTGATGATTCAGATGCTGCCATGAAAGCTCTAAGAGCAGGGGCAAGTGACTTCATTGAAAAACCAGCTCTTAATAATATTATGGAGCGTGGAGAAGAAATTAAGACTAAGCTCAAAGTTGCTTATATGGATAGAATGTTTGAAACAAGTCACGTTTCAAGTATTGATAAAGAGTTTGAACAAAAGATTACGATTGATAAGGCCAAAGATAAATTTAGGGCCATTTACTGCTCAATTAGTGATCAAAAAAAGGTTGAAACTTTCTTCAAAGAACTGCATGGAGAACAACCTCCAACTGTTATGTTCTTTGAAGGACAAGATAATATTTTGGAGGCCTTAAAAGGAGAATTCTCTTCTAAGCTTTCATACAAAGTTGAGCTAATGGATGAGATGCCATCTTCTTTTGATGCCAATACTGTCTATTTGGCAGACTTTAAAAAACTCTATGATGATGTTTGTACAAGAGAGAAATCTAAACCAACGTCAATTGTTGTCTTTGGAAAAGCATCGACTCATGCTGGGGATAAAATGCTCCACTGGGATAATGCGCATCTCTTAGTCGAAGACTTAAATTATAAGTGTGAATTAACAGAAGTAGCAACGGATGTTGTACCCGCGACAAGCTTTGCCTATATGTCGAGTGATTTTTTGAGTAAGTAGTAGGAAATATAATGCTTAAGTTATTAACTGAAAAAGATGGTGCTAAACTTTATTATAAAATTAATAATCAAGCTTTCGTTGTCGCTGTCAATCGTGCGGGAAAAGCTGTTGCCTCAATTTTAGAAAATGATAGCCCTCACAAAGTTAAGAACTTTATTCAAATTGCTCAGGACACTTTTAGGGAAGAAGACCTGACTTATAAAGTGATAGGTCCTTCATCTTCAATAAATGCTGTCTCTACTGTTTTGGCCAACTTTAGTCCAAATGAAGTTAAGAAGGTTCCACGTGATGGTGAATTTGAAGTCATGTTCTTTCCTGCGGATGGTAAGTTAAGGGTCACTAAATCTTTAGTTGTTCAAAAACCTGAGGTCGTCAAAAAAGATGTCAAAGTCCTTATTGTCGATGATTCTAAAACAATTCGTAATCTTTTAAACAAGGTTTTTACTAAAGCTCCAGGCATTGAAGTTTGTGCTATGGCAGAAAAGCCAAGTGAAGTTGAAGAACTCATTAAGAAGCATAAACCTGATGTGATGACATTGGATATTCATATGCCAGAGATGACAGGAGTTGATCTCTTAAAAGTTATTGGGCCAAAGTATAATATTCCTACAATTATGGTAACTTCGATAAGTATCGAAGAGGGACCTCTCGTTCTCGAGGCCCTCGAGCTTGGTGCTTTTGATTATATTCAAAAGCCAGAAGTTAGCCAGCTTTCAGTCGTCGCCCCAATTCTCATTGAAAAAGTAAAAGAAGCGGCTCACTCAAAAAAGACAGCTTCACAAATTAATAAGCTTGGAGCAAGGCCTGTCTCTGAGATGAATCTTGACTCACTGGTTGTTGTCGGATCATCAACAGGAGGGACAAATGCTCTTAAAGATATTCTGACAAAATTACCAAGTCATGTACCACCGACACTAATTGTTCAACATATTCCACCCGTTTTTTCAAAGGCCTTTGCAGATAGAATGAATAGCCTTTGTCCTTTCACTGTTAAAGAAGCCGAAGATGGTGAAACAGTTGAGGCCAATAAGGTCTTGATCGCTCCTGGTGGAAAACAAATGAAAGTTGTAAATGAAGGTGGGATTTTTAGAGTGAAGATTACTGACGATGAGCCAGTCAATAGATTCAAGCCGTCAGTTGATTATCTCTTTAAATCAGTTGTCCCATTAACAAAGCGCAAGCATGTTGTTTCAGTTATGCTAACAGGTATGGGAAAAGATGGGGCAAGGGAAATGCTGGCCCTAAAGAATGCTGGAGCCGAAACAATTGGCCAGGATGAAGAGTCTTGTGTTGTTTATGGAATGCCAAAAGAAGCAGCTCGAATTGGTGCCGTTAATTATGTTGAACATAAAGATGATATTGCTAGTCGAATTGCAGAACTAAGTTGGGAAACAAAGAAAGAAGTTGCTAGTTAAGCAGCTGTTTTCCTCTCAATGCCGTTTGTAATAGTGCGGCCATTTGCTCACTTCGAAATGGCTTTTCCAGTGCAAAAACTCTCTTTCCGTCACACATATTATTCACACGAATATCTCCACTCATGAAAATAAATGGTGTTTCAGACTGAACAGAGTTTTGGACCTTTTCACCTGAAATATCCGGTAAGTGATAATCAGAAATTACCACGTCGTATTGTGTTTCTTTGAGAAAGTTAATGGCCTGTTGTCCGTTAGAAGCGAGATCAATCTGACATTTAGAGTCTAGAATCCTCTGGATATCAAACTCAACGAGTTCTCTGATATCGGGATCATCTTCTGTAAGTAGGATTCTATAGGTACTCATAGCTTCAGATATTACGAGAAATGAATGACTATTGGCAACAAAAAAAGGCCTTAAACAGGGGAGTTTAAGGCCTTTAAGCTGTATTTTTTAATACTTAATTAGTTTCTTTCTTTTCTAATATAGGCGACAGCGTTGTGGCTGTGAAGAGATTCAAGGTGTTCTACCTTTGCTTCCCAGTCAATAAGCTTATCGCATTCATTGAAAACTGTGCTGATTCTTCTTGTCGCATGTTCAACAAACATTGGATTGTCACCATTTAGGATGGCAAAGGCTTGCTCATCAGCTCTCTTAACAAGTGATTGTGTTTCAGTTGGTAGAGCGTGACGACAGAGTTCAATAAGATCTTCAATGTGGAAGTCCGTCTCTGCATCATAAGTTACAGTGATAGTCGCAACAGATCTTTGCGAGTGAGCAGAAGCGATTCCGCTACCTTCCGTTGTCTTACCTTGACGATATTCTTCTTCGTATTGTTTTGACATCGATAGAGAACATGGACAAGTTGAAGAGTACTCATATTTAATCGTAAGGTTCATAAGAACTTTATCTGTCTTATCTTCAGTTCCTTCCCATGCACATTCGTAGTATTGCCATCCCCAGTTTCCACTCTTAAGAGACGTTTGCTTAACAGGGTATTTAAAGTCTAGTTTGAGGTGTGCCTTAGGAATAAGTGGCTATCTTCATAGTCTCTTAGGTCTGTTCTATATTTTCTAAGAATAGTCTTATAGAAGTTATTGTTAACAATTTGCTCTGCACCTTCTGCTTGAAGAATCTTGCAGAAACGCGACATATTTGCCCCTGTCTTATGAGCTTCAAGATAGACGAACATTGAAGCTTCTGAATCGTGAGTCATGACAGATCCATCAGCATGTTCAAAGTTTAGTGGAATTCTGAATCTTTCAATTCCAACTTTTGGAATTGTGATTTGAACTTCATTTGGTCTTTTCTGGAAATCGTTAAGCCCTGATTCATCTTTAATTCCAGGGTTCATAATATCTTCGCGCTTATTTCTCAATGCTTCGATGTTTTTCATATCGACACCTTTGTCTTATTCAAAAATAGGTTAAAAAAAACCTTATTATATTAGAGCCCCTTTTTATCGTGGTTTCCATTATTTGGCAATAAGGCTTCCCCTTATTATAGACTGATTCTGGGGTACAAAACCTCGACAAAATACCTTGTGTCTATTCTTAACTACCTGAAATCTCGAATTAGAGCAGAAACTCAATGAGAAGCCTGCGATTTTGTTGTAAAATAAATAGAGAAGCAGTTCACTAAGAGGAGGAGGACGTGTCTAACAAGTCTCTTAGAGTTGAAAATTTTGAAAGATTCTATGGAAGCGTCACTGACGTGATAAAGCAGATTGAGAATTGCCCTAATTGTGGTGCAAAATTAACGATGACTCACTTATCTGATCATGACAATCTCTATGTTCATGAAGAG
Source organism: Bacteriovorax sp. DB6_IX (assembly GCF_000447775.1). Lineage (GTDB taxonomy): Bacteria > Bdellovibrionota > Bacteriovoracia > Bacteriovoracales > Bacteriovoracaceae > Halobacteriovorax_A. The sequence continues at coordinate 6,507 of NZ_AUNJ01000448.1, read as the reverse complement.
GTCAGGTGTTTAGAGTGCTCCTTCGAAACAGAAGAAACACTCCATGTTCTTAACTAACAGTCTCAAACTGATATACAGAAATGGGGTTAAAGATAAAGGGTTTTAAAGTAAAAACATCAACTTGCCTACTTACATTTTTAACAGCTGAGAAAATTCTGATAATTCAGAAATGATTTCATGGAGATGAGTGAATCTCATCCCCACGATAGAGGAGCAGTTTTTAACAGTCTAATGTATCGAATGGGGCAGGAAGTAGATCTGAGAATTTCAGCTCTTTCTTGATCCCTTCGAGATCTCCCAGATAAATTGGTAAGTCAGGTTTCGCAAATTCTGAGATCACTTGTAAGCAAAGAGCACAAGGAACTGTCACGGGATCAGTGTCGCAAACAACGACGACGTAATCGAGTTCAATCTTTCCATTGCGGGCCACGGCCGAAAGGATTGAGTTTCTTTCTGCACAGATTGTCGCCCCATAGCTAATATTTTCAACATTGCATCCTGGATAGATTTCATCACTTCCCTTGATACCTATTGCTGAGCCAACGAAGAAGTTTGAGTAGACTGCATGAGCATTTTCTCTGGCCTTTTTCGCAACTTCGTAAGCACTTTGTATTTTCTTTGAAACTTCCATTAACTACCTCTTTTTATCGGAGCGCCATCAATATCGAAGACTTCTCCTTTAAGCATTGAAACTTGTCCCATAACGATTGTACCGACTGGCCTGCCTTTAATCTCAAGGCCTGCAAATGGAGTCCAACCACATTTTGAGGCCTGGTCTTCATTTTGAATCGTCCAACTCTCTTTTAAGTCTACGAGAGTAAGATCGCCATCGGTCCCAATGTCCAAGTTCCCTTTATTTAGGGAATATAGTTTAGCAGGAGTTTCACTCAAAAGCTCAATTATTTTTTCTAGGCTTATACGGCCTTCATTCATATGGTGAAGCATGACTGGGAAGATTGTTTGGACCCCTGGCATTCCAGAAGGTGAGTGAGGGTATCCTTTTTCTTTTTCTTCAATAGAGTGAGGAGCGTGGTCTGAACCTAGCACATCAACCAGTCCTGCCTCTAACCCTTCCCAAAGACCAGTTCTATGCTCTTCTGTTCTAATAGGTGGGTTCATTTGAGCAAATGTGCCTATCTTATCGTAGATATCTGGAGCACACAGGCTCAGGTGTTGCGGAGTGACTTCGATTGTACAGTGTTCCTTATTTTGTGAAAGAAATTCCATTTCCTCGCGTGTTGTGAGGTGAAGAATATGAACCTTGCGTCCAGCTTCTTTGGCCACATCGATAATCATTTTTGTCGATTCAAGAGCACTTTCAGCATCACGCCAGTCATAGTGAGCATGGACAGAAGTCGCATTATCTCTAAGTGCAATTCTCTCGAGCAGACGAGGCTCACTTTCAGAGTGGACAGCAATTGGCATTTTTACTTTTCTAAAAATATCGAGAAGAATATCTCGCTTGTAAAGAAGAAGGTCTCCCGTGGAACTTCCAAGGAAGATTTTCAGTCCACAGCATCCTTCAAGATCTTCGGCCTTGAGAATTTCTTCGAGATTCTTTTCACTTCCTCCAATGAAGAAGCCAAAGTTGGTATGTGACTTTTCTTTCGCTAAATCAATTTTTTCTTGAACCCTCTCAACACTTGTTGTTGCAGGTTTGGTATTTGGCATTTCTAAGAAAGTACAAATCCCGCCAAGGGCCGCCGCACGGGAACCACTTTCCAGGTCTTCTTTATGAACAAGTCCTGGCTCACGAAAATGAACTTGTGTGTCGATAAGTCCAGGGAGAACATGGAGGCCAGTAGCATCAATAACTCGATCGGCCTCGGCGTTAATTTCGCCAACTTCGGTGATTTTTCCGTCTTTAATCCCAATATCAGCGATACGCTTTGATGTTGAGGTTGTCAGTGTTCCATTTTTTACAATCAAATCGAATGTTGGCATGACTTTAACGTCCTTTTTGGGTATGATTGCCATATTATCAAATAAAGCATAAACCGTGCTCTATAGGAGAAAAAAGGCAATGAGTTTTACTATCTATAATACTCTAACGAAGCAGAAAGAATTATTCAAACCACTTGAGGAAGGAAAGGTAAAATTATACCTCTGTGGGCCAACGGTTTATGGATTGCTGCACATCGGTAACTTTCGAGGGCCAATTTTCTTCAATTTTGCGAGAAATTGGATGGAGCATATTGGTTATGACGTGACATTTGTCTACAACTACACAGATGTTGATGACAAAATCATTAATAAATCAATTGAAGAAGGTGTTGATGCCACAGTTATTAGTGAAAGATATATTGAGGCCTTTAGAGAGGACTACTCACGCTTAGGCTTAAGACCTCATGATCATAACCCTAAAGTTACTGAGTATATGGATCAGATTATAGAATATGTAGAAAGTCTGATTTCTCAAGAAAAAGCTTATGAAGTTGATGGGGAAGTTTTCTATTCAATTGATACTTTTTCAACATACGGACAACTTTCTGGAATGAAACTAGATGAGCTTAATGCAGGTCAACGTGTTGAAGTTGATCAAAGAAAGAAGAATCCTGGAGACTTTGTTCTTTGGAAGCCTGCTAAAGAAGGTGAGCCAAGTTGGGATTCTCCATGGGGCAAAGGTCGTCCTGGATGGCATATTGAGTGTTCGGCGATGATTAAGTCTATTCTTGGAGATTCTATTGATATTCACGGTGGTGGAATTGATTTAATTTTTCCACACCATGAAAATGAAATTGCGCAAGGTGAAGGATGTACTGGATGTAAATATGTTAACTACTGGATGCATAATAACTTCATCAATATGTCTGGTGAAAAGATGTCAAAGTCTCTGGGAAATATTATTCCGGCCAGAACTTTTATGGATGAATATCACCCAGAAGTTTTTAAATTCCTTGTTCTCTCTTCTCACTATAGATCAATTCTTAATGTAAGTGATGAAAAGATTGAGCAAACATTCTCTGGTCTTGTAAGAGTTTATAGGGCGCTAAAAGTTGCTAATGATATTATTGAAAACTTTGCAACAAGTGATAGTGCAAAAGTAAATAAGAAATTCGCCGAGACTCTGAGCTCTCTTGATAAGAAAATTGAAAAAGCTGTTAATGATGACTTTGGAACAGGGGAGTTAATCGCCTCTATTTATGAAGCGGTTAGGGCCTTTAATACACTTGGACTGGAAAAGAAGAAGAAAGACATTAACTCTGTTCCTACGGCAAAGGCCTTTAAGGAATGGACTCACAAGTATGGAGCAATGATGGCACTCTTTGATGAGGAGCCGACAAAAGTCCTTAGTGAGATCAATGGAATCCTTTTAAAGAAAAAAGGAATTGAAACTTCTCAAGTTGAAGAGCTTCTCTCAAAAAGAGCTAAGGCCAGAGAAGATAAAGATTGGGAAAGTGCCGATAAGGTACGAGATGAACTTCATGCCATGGGAATTGATTTTCAAGACTCAGCAGATGGAGTCGAATGGTCTGTTAAAATTTAAGCAATATCGAAGGCACCTCTTAGGTGCCTTTTTAATTCGTTTGTTCAAAGAAATCTTCAGCTCGTGATGTCGAAGGCATATTATTCATCATCATTTGAAAGTAGTACTCAGAAAAATCATCATCTTTAATACAGTCTTGAGTGTTGTGAATTTTATCTAAGATAATTTCAACTTTTGTTTTTTGGTTAAGATAACTCTCAAGCTTTAAACCACATTTCTTCGCCACAAGATCGGCCGGGTCGTCTCCTGTTTCAGTTAAAGTATAGATGTCCATTGCTGAATCTATAATCTTTTTTAAAGAGAGGTACTTAAGCTCTTTATCATGTTCTTTATAGTAGAGTGGTCTGACCGATGGTAACTCCGCTTGAATGCGAAGATCTTGCTGAATTGTAGTAATAAGTTCAGTGATACAATTATTCGTAAAGATATTGTAGTCATTCTTTTCGTGAAGATTTCTTTCTTTCTTGTCTTCAAATATAGACTTATAAATTCTTAAAATTTGCTCAGAGTTTGCATTAATCTTATAGAAAGATATGGTCTGCCCGCGATTGATGTACTTGACGAGATATTGATGAAAATCGTGAGTATAGACTTTGTATGGGCCATTAAAGAAGCTGCTAACTTTTTCCATGAGACTCATTTTATCTAGTTTTTCTTTTGAAAGAGTATTGATTTCCAAATTGTATTCTAAAATTTCCATTGAACTATTTACTTGATAGTTTTTTGAAAAAGCAATGAAGGCATGCCCGAACATTCCTGCACCCGGTCCCTCTGAAATAATCCCTAAGTATCCAGTCGCTGGACTCGTGGCATGACTGGTTAAGGCACTCAGAAATAAAAGGCATAGAATTAGTGTTCTCATAGAATTAATCATTGCAAATTCTTTGCCAAGAAAACAACGGTAACTTATTGATTATGCAAAGTGTGAACGACTAAAATATTAACAGGTGTCTTTAGCTTGTTTCTATCTAGAATGATCTTGTGAATTAGTCTTTACTAAACTTAATAAGAAAGTCGATACGATCCATTGTTCTTGTGGCATCAAGAGGGCCTAGATAATCTGTCAGTCCACGATAGAACTCATCACGATTCATTGTCTCTAGTTTTTTTATGGCCTGAGCACCTTCTTGAGTTTTTATAAAGCGTGAGATGGATTCTTTGACTTCATCAAAATGTTTGGCATTATATCCACGTCCGGTGAAAGTAAGACCATGGTCAATAGAGTGAATATTACCGTGCTTGGTGATGAGATAATTTCCAGGGTGACGATCTCTATTATCTATAATCAGATCGAAGAAGTTCTGCTTGTCTAGGACTTCTTGTTTTGCAAAAGAAGCATGAGTGAAGCCATCACCAATGCTGTCCTCAAATTTCTGAAAGCTTCCCTTGGAATTATTAATAGTTCTCTCTACAGTAGGAGGAACGATATCTAGATCGAGAAACTTATCTACCTCATAGGCAAGAACTTCGGCACGATAGTTCGAGGCCCAGTCTGATTCTGCCCGGGGCTTAAAGATTCCCTTTGTTCCATCTTCAAGCTCGACGACAAAGGAAGTTGTAATACCACCTTCTAATTTCTTGATACCATCTTTCTTTATGGCACCATTTTTAAGATGCTCATCGATTTTTGCAATATTGGCACTTATTGGTTTGAGTGGAGTTTGAAGAGTAAAGGATTCTGACTTGTACTCCTGTGCCATTCCCATTCTTGGAGGCTTAACATCGTTGATCGGAGAGTCCTCATACTTGAGGTAGGCCTTGCCAATTCTCTTATTTCCATATTCTGCAAATTCCCATCTTGCACGTGAGCGACGCTCTGGTGTCACAATTGAAGGTGGTGTCGGAGGTGGTGAAGGGAGACTCGGCTCAGAGCTCTCTCTAAATGATTTGACAAATTTCTTACCTTTTTTGATCGCTGTAAGAATCGCTATAGGAGGAAAGAAATATTCAGTGAGTGTCTCACAAGTATAGTGAACAGCACCTTCTTTATTATAACAAGCATACTGCTTGTATTTTTCAGAGAGTGGCTCAATCAGAAAATCTTTTAGTATTTTAATAAAGAGATTCTTTCCTGCGACAAGACCTGCTCGTGTGTCTTTAAATGGACCAGACATCTCTTGCTTGGCCTTAATAACTTCTGTTTCATAGTAGAGTGCGAGACTATCAAGAAAGGCCTTTCCTTCTTCTGAGACTTCAGCTCTTTTCTCTTCGTCATAGAGTAGAGACATGGCCTCAGTTAGAAAATCCCACATCTCTGAGAGTGAGTTAAAGAAGCCATCAAAACATGAACCAAAGGCATCAAGAGGGTTAACAGTCTCTAGTTCTACAGAGCAATCTCTTTTGTATTTCTTGGGAACTTCTTTGCAGATAGGGCCTTGAACGACAATCTCACAAAAATTCTTCTCCCAGCCCGGAGGTAAGCTCTTATTTTTAAAATCAACCTGACATTGTTCTTGATAGGCCAAAACAGTAGGAGAGATCTTTCCAAATTCTAACTCTAATGCCAAAGCATTAAGAGAGAGAAGACAAGATAAAATTATCGTGATGATATTTTTAAAGTGCTTAGAGGTAGTCATTTAATAACTCCTCAATCTTTGCCAATTCTATTTTTAAATTTTTAAGTTTGTCTGGTCCTGTTAAAAGAAAATGCTTAAGCTCTTTATCTCTTTTGTAATGTCCCTCAAGAAAGTAAATAGTCTTTCCTTGAGTATCAGTATATTGACCACGAATGACGAGTTTCTTATTGCTCTGGGCCTTTTCTTTTATTTGCCAATCACTTGCACCTATAAAATTAAGCATCTTCGCTTTGTGCTTGATGGTTTTAAACTTATACTTTTCAAAGTTAAATGTGTCGGATTTGAGCTGTCTTTTGAAAACCAAGATCTTCTTTTTTGTAAGTCCATATTTTATGGTTAACTTCAGTTTTTTGAGCTTGCCAACTCTGATCAATGGCAAAGGGAGAAATAAAAAAAGAAAAGACGATAAGTGCTCTATAAATCATAGCTAACTTATCGTCTTTT
>NZ_AUNJ01000447.1 GCF_000447775.1 Bacteriovorax sp. DB6_IX | reverse complement strand
ATCTTGTAAGAAGAATCATGGAAAACTCTTCTCAGGTTGGTGTATTAACAATTACGAGATCGCATAAGAAGAATGTGAAACTCTTGTCTCCAACAGAGATTTATAAACAAAATAAAGAAGAAGCTCGTTTGGTTCTTGATAACTCTATTTCTAAACTTGATGGAGAGTTTATTAATATTCCAACTCTAAGAAGTTACTTAGACAGTGAATTAAGAACAGTTGAGAATTCACTGGATCAATACCAATCAGAGCTTGGTAAAGAACAGAATAATATCTTCAAGACAAATGGTGAGATGATCACAGTTAAATCTCCTTCTGATGGAGAAACTGTTGTTGGAACAATCCGATTTGCCAATGTTGAAGATGCTAAGACTGCTATTAAAGTTATTGATGAGGACTTCTACAATGGTAAATGGTCGCAAATGTCTTGGATTGAAAGATCAATGATTATGATCAAGGCCAGTGATCTTATGCATGCCAGAAGAAATGAACTCTCGGCACTTATTATGAAAGAATCTGGAAAGGCCGTTAATGAGGCCTTGGCCGATGTTGATGAAGCTATTGATTTTATCAATTTCTATATTAGAGAGCAGAAGAAAGTTTTAGAGCTTGGTCACTATCAGGCCAGAGGGCCTATTGCTGTTGTGGCCCCATGGAATTTCCCTCTTGCAATTCCTTGTGGAATGACAGTGAGTTCTTTAATCGCTGGAAATACAGTTATCCTTAAATCAGCGGAGCAAACACCACTGATTGCAAATGTACTTGTTAATCTTCTTTATGAAGCAGGTGTGCCTGAGACAGCTCTTATCCATCTTCCTGGAGAAGGGGAAACTGTTGGTCAGACTCTTATTGAAAGTCGCGATATTAGTGGAATTGTCTTTACTGGTTCTAAACCTGTTGGCGTTCATATCGCTAAGACGGCGGCCAAGAGACTTTATAAGAACAAGAAAACTCAAGTTGAATATCCTGTGAAGGTCATAACTGAGATGGGTGGAAAGAACGCGGTTCTTGTCACAAATAATGCTGAATTAGATGAGACTGTCTCTGGTATTCTTTACTCGGCCTTTGCTCACGCTGGTCAGAAATGCTCTGCCTGTTCTCGAGTTATTGTAGATAATCAGATTAAAGATAAGTTAACGGCAAGACTTGCTGAAGCTGCCAGAGATATTAAAGTTGGATCGTCAGATGATTTTTCTGTCTTTATCAACCCTCTTATTACTAGTGAAGAAAAGAAAAGACTTCAAGAGCAAGTAAGCGAGGCCATTAAAGAGATTAAAGAATTTGGTGGGAAGGTCCATATTGATAGATCACAAGACGATCTTCCTGGATACTGTGTTGGACCAACGATCTTAGAAGTTCCAAAGAAACGTGCTTTTGAAAAAGACTCTTTCTCACAGCGTGAACTCTTCGCTCCTGTGGTTCATGTTATCGGTGTCGATGGACTAGATGAAGCGATTGAGGTTTTCAATAGCGTTGAATATGGTCTAACGGGTGGAATTTTCTCTCAATCCCAAGATGATATTGATTATTGTGTCTCTAAGATGCAGGTGGGAAATATCTACGTGAACCGTCCTATCACAGGTGCTCGTGTTGGTATTGAACCATTTGGTGGATTCAAAATGTCTGGTACAGGTCCTAAGGCCGGTGGAGTTGACTATATTAAGTCTCTTCAGGTGCTTGTGACTGAGATAGATTCAGATATTAAATCTGTCTTTGAAACAGGAAGCGACTACGAAGTTAAGCTTGCTAAGTCCAGTGGTCTTCCTGTGGCAGGTCGAATTGAAAGAGTCGTAAGAGCTCTGGATGCGATTATTAATAACTTTGGGCCTCTGTTTCCTGGTATATTTGGAAATGATAAAGAGAGACTTCAGACGCTGAGGTCTTGGTTTATTGAAGATTTCCAGAATATTGTTGAAAAGGGAAGAGATAATAGAATCATTCCTGGTCAGCTAAACTTTTCAAAATTTGATTCATTCAAAGAAAGTTGTGTTTATATTAGTTTAAACGAAAAACCTAATATTGAGACTTTTATTAACTTCTTAATGGCCTTGGCCTGTGGAGTTGGAATTACTGTTCTTTGTACGAATCAGAAGTCATATATCTGGTGGCGTTATCTGATCGATATACTTATAAAGAATAGGTTCTCATCTCGTAATATTGACTGCTACTTTGTAGGATTCGATCAAATTACTAAGATAGCCCAGAATCAAATCGATGTGGTCATCGTGGATGGTAACAATGAAGGTGTCCAAAGAGTGATTACTGAGTTCTCAAATGATCTTGGAAAAAGTGTTATGACGAGATTTGTGACTCCTATGGAAATGACTCCTGCAAGTTCTCATTTTGATCTTATGTTTACTTATGCCAATGAGAGATCATATGCAGTTAATGTTATGAGGCATGGTGCTCCGATGGAGTTAGAAAATCTATGAGACACTTAATACTTGGGGCCGGAAATATGATTCAGGCCCTGACTCCTCCATTTATCAAGAGTGCCCAGGGGGATCTATTCAGTGTCTACACACCTACTGGAAAATCCGCTGAGTCGTTTGCCCGCTCTCAAGGCATTACTCAACAAAGGGAGCTCGTTGATCTGAATGATGTGAACTTTCTATGGCTTGGAATGAAGCCTCAACAGGTGAGTGGTGTTGCGAAGTCTTTGTCAGATTTTGATTTTTCTAAAACAGTCATTGTCTCGTTACTGGCGGGAGTTGAAAGCGAGAGGCTCTCTAAGCTATTTGATTGTCCCTCTGTCATTAGAATTATGCCAAATACACCTTCTCTTGTTGGTATTGGTGTTAATGGTATCTTCTTTAGTTCATCAGTTGATGAAGAAAGAAAGTCGTATTTTTTAAAGCACTTTTCTCAGAGTGTGAAAGATGGAAAGAATTATATTCTAGATAGGGAAGATCAAATTGATCTTATCACGCCATATTCTGGAAGCGGTCCTGCTTATTTCTTTGAGATGGCCCGTATTCTTTCTGAGGATCTTGCAAGAAGAGGTTTTGATAAGACAGAGGCCCTTGAGCTTGTTTCACTGACAATGAAGGGTGCTGCTCAAATGCTCATTGAAAGTGATGATTCAGCTGAAGTGCTTAGAAATAAGGTTACGTCTAAAGGAGGGGTAACTTTTGAAGCATTAAAAGTCCTTGAGGAAAATCAACTCTCATCTATAATGGAAAGAGCTATTGATGCAGCATTAAAGAGAAATAACGAATTAAAGGAAGTTTAAAATGAAAATGGCCAAGAAAATATATACTATGATTCCACCTAAGTATCGTGATACTGCAATGGTTAGAGCTTTTGGTCTTTTCAAGGTTCCTCTTTTATTTTGGATTTCTCCAAGTGTGAAAGAATTAAGTGATAAGAGATGTGTCGTTAAAATTCCTCTTAGTAGAAGAACTAAGAACCATCTTAATTCAATGTATTTTGGTGTTCTCGCCTGTGGGGCTGATGCTGCTGGAGGCTTGGCCGCGATGAAGATGATTATCAATAGTGGAGAAAATATTTCTTTGGCCTTTAAAGATTTTCATGCAGAATTTCTAAAAAGAGCTGAAGGAGATACTTACTTTACTTGCGATCAAGGTGAAGAAATTAAGGCCTTTGTTGAAAAGGTTGTGGCAAGTGATGAAAGGCACCATATGCCAGTCAGAATTACGGCGACTTGCCCGGATATTGATGATGAACCTGTGGCCGAATTTACTTTGACACTTTCACTAAAAAAGAAGAGTAAGAAGTAGTCATATGGCCTGCTTAAGCTCTATATCGTTGATTTTTTCTGTTTCTGCTTCTGTTTGAGATAAGATTACCTCTTTCTTTCTAAAACTTACAATTTGCATATATTTAGACATACAAATAAAGGATTCAAGGGCCGTCTCAACGGCCCTATCGTAAATATTAGAGACCGTAATAACTGATTCCTTTTGCTGATGAGGTAGCTTCATCAGTGTTTGAATAAGTATTTTCGTGACTTCAATTCTTTGGATAGGATTTAAGCTCGAATTCAAGTGGAAGACTGGTATATAGATACTATTTATTTTTTCATTATCTTTTTGTCCCGAAATACCAGAGTCTAAAAATGGGAGTACAGTCTTGGCCATATTGAATTTTGAGTTGAGCTCCATTAGGTCTAGCTTGTCTATTCTTGTTCTCATAAAACAGATATGGGCCTGAATTTCACCATTTTTTTCTATGTAGAGAGATTGTTTATTCGCGATATAGTTTCTTAAATCTTGGGTGTAGGACTCTGGACTATCACACCAATTTAGTCCTGCTATTTGAGTAAGTGAGAATTTAATGATTTTCTCTCTATCATCTAGAGTCGTTAATCTCACTTGGTGGCCTTTCATTTTATGAGTACCATCTGTTTGATTTGAAAAGATATTATGTATGGTATAGTTATGAATATAATTCACATCAATAATCTTCTCAAATCTCTTAAATAGATTCTTAGTTTGTTCGCTCTCCACATCAATCAGACCATAGAAGAACTCACAGTCTCTTAGCTCATCGATATTATCTTTATTGAGAATGATATCGACAAAGGCATTTCTCCACTGTCTCTTACCTGAGAGGCAAAAATCATGGGAGACTTTGAGATCTGAAAGATAGGCCACCTTGGTCAGTTTTCCTTCACTATAGATATCCTTTATTGTCAGAGAGGCCATTCCCTTAAGTTCATGGTTTTCACTCATTGAGATAAAGTACTTTTCATGACAATTTAGGGTAATGAGGTTCTTATTCCCAAGTGGGGACTCATAGCGGGACTTCTTAGCATTGAGTTTCTTGTAGAGATGTCTTTCGAGGGTCTTCATGGACTCATCGATATCATTCCAAGAATTCGCTCTTTGTATCTCAAGGTACTTGTACTTGTTAAAAAACTCTAAAATCTTCATATGAAAAAGACTAGCAAAGAAGGGGCGCTATTTAATATTTGATTGAAAATAGTTTTTAAGTCATGAATTATAGGAGGGGGAGAATGTGATTTTGGGGCATTACTTAATTCATACCCCAACTTGATAAACTGCCTTGTTTTCTCGTCATTAGGCCGGGTTTTCGCTTGGAATAAAGAAGCACTCTACTGAGAATCTTTCTTGAACTAGCTTCATAATTTCTTGTACGCCAAACTGCTCCGTTGCATTGTGGCCGCCTGCAAACATATGAATATCGTCTTCGCGGCTCTCGTGCCAATCATGCTCACTCATCTCTCCAGTGAGGTAGGCATCAAGATTTTCTCTCAGGCATAGGCGCCATTCTGAGTTCGCCCCACCTGTGATAATCCCCATACTAGAGATTTCATTATCATTCGGTCTTGAATGAAGAATATTATGATCTAATACACCTTCAAGTTTTGCGATAAGATCTTTTGGTTTCAATGGTGCTTTAAATTTTCCAGCGACACCTGTTGGGCAACCTTTATAGTCTCCAAATGGTTTTAGTTCCGTAAGGCCAATTCTTTTTGCAATGGCCGCCGCATTTCCATATTCAATATGGGCGTCAAGTGGAAGATGGTAACCAAAGAGGTTAATATCATTTTGAATTAAAGGTTTGACTCTTTTTGCGAATGAGCCCTTTATGGCACGAGTTCCGTGGAACTTCCAAAAGAGTCCATGATGAACAATCAGACAGTCGGCCTTTTGTGCCACAGCTTCTTCTATTGAGTGTCTTTGGGCCGAAACAGCGAAAGCGATCTTAGAGATCGTTTCACTTCCTTCTATTTGCAGTCCGTTTGGGCCGTAGTCTTGGAATTCGTAGGGTTTTAAGATTTCTTTTAAAAACTTATCGAGTTCTTTTCTACAAAGACTCACAGATCCTCCTGAGGAAAATGATTTTCTTGGTTGTCTTGCTTAAAGTTTACCTTGAAATCATACTCAGGCATATCTCTATTTAGAGTTCTTTCTAGTTTATCAACAGTATTTCTTAGGTCTTCATTTTCTGGACAAAGAGTCAGGGCTACTTCGAATTCGGCCATGGCCTTTTCGTAGTTTTGCGCCATCATATAAGCTCTACCAGCATTAATATAAGGATACTCCTTATTCTGATACTTTGGTGCTTTCTTTGCTAATTCAAACCATTTGATTGATTCTTCAACT
>NZ_AUNJ01000446.1 GCF_000447775.1 Bacteriovorax sp. DB6_IX | reverse complement strand
AAAAAGGACCTAAACTAGGTCCTTTTATTTATTTAAGAATTTCTATTGCTTTCTTTATCCATCCACTCGAGTCATTTTTATAGTCTTCAAAAGTTTCAACATATTCGATATCAGCAATGACTGGTCTGTTTTCGCTATTAAGCTCATAGGCCGAATCTTCACCAAAAACAATTGTGTCATCACTACCAGGGTATCCAAATAGAGAGTTCGGAATATTAGTTCTAAAGATATGGAAACGATCTTCAAAGTTTGTTGAAAGCTTATCGTTAGACCAGTA
>NZ_AUNJ01000445.1 GCF_000447775.1 Bacteriovorax sp. DB6_IX | reverse complement strand
TATTAGAACAACTTTCATTATTGGAAAGGATGGAAGACTTGTACATATTATGGATAAGTTTAAGACGAAAACTCACCATGATTGATGTTCTTGCTTGGTTAAAAGAAAATCTATAATTTTTAAACAGGACGACAAATGAAATTGACTTTAGTTTTAACTCTTCTCTTCTTTCACGTAGCATTTGCTAAAGGGACTTCTACTGGAATCGAGATAATGACTTATAATGTTGAGAATCTCTTTGATGCCGTACACGACAAGGGAAAGAATGATTGGACATACTTACCCTTTTCAAAGCAGAAGAGCCGAGAATGTCAGAAGGTAAAATCAAAATACAGAAGAAATGAATGTTTTGAAACTGACTGGACTGAAAAGAAGGTAGAGTTAAAGCTAAAGCAAATCAGAAAGGTTCTTTTGGAAGGGGAGAGGAAGAGTCTTCCTCAAATCTTAGGACTGATAGAAGTTGAGAACCCCACAAGTTGTTTCAAGGTTGGCAAAGTCACTTGGTTACGAAAAATTTGTGATGACCAATAGTCCAGATAAGAGAGGGATTGATGTCGCTCTTTTGTGGAATCCCTCTAAAGATCTAATTTTTAAGACTTTCCTTGAGCACGAATTAAAAGGTGATTATTTTAAGAAAAAGCCTAGTCGAAATATTCTAGAAGTGGAGTTTCAAGTAGCTAACTCTGAAAGCTTATATGTCTTTGTAAATCACTGGCCAAGCCTTGGGAATCCTGACAATACAAGGGTTCAAGCTGCAACCTTGTTAAAGTCTCGAATTGAAAAACTTCAAAAGGCCAATTCAAAAGCTGGCTTTATTGCGATGGGCGATTTTAATACAATTCCTAAGCTAAAGAAGAAAAGTAAAATTCATCCTTTTAGAGATATCTTTTTAAAGGACTCGATTATGGTGGACTTAAGGGAGTCTTACTTATTGAGTGAAAGTATACCTAAGTCTCTTAAGATGAAGCAGCCTCCAGGAACTTATTATTATAAACGAGGAAAGGTTTGGAATCAGTTGGATAGGGTCTTTGTTTCGAAGAACCTTCTAAGTGGAAATAATCTTAAGATTGATCTTACTCTTTTGAAGTTTATGCTCCATCATTCTCAAGAAAATCTGAGACAAAGGGGTATAAGGGACAACTGGCTCCTTATCGTTTCGATCATAAGGCAAAAACAGTAGATGAGATGGGATATTCTGATCATTTTCCAATTGTATTTAAAGTAAACTATAAGTAACTCATCAATATAAAGTGTTGTCGAACTAGGGACTCTTTCTTAGAATGGAGAGTATAATTTATAACAAGGATAGTTTATGAAGAAGATCTTCTTATTAGGATTAGTTTCTCTCTTTTCTTTTGCACAAGCAACAGAGGTTTCAACATCAGTGGCCGTGACTACTGATTATGTATGGCGTGGTCAAACACAAGGAACTCACGATGCAGCTGTTCAAGGTACACTTGAAGCAAGTATGCATAATTTCACTCTTGGTGCATGGGCCTCAAGTCTTGGGGGTGGAACAGGTGGAACAGAGGTAGATCTCTACCTCAACTATAAGCATGAGTTTAATAATGATATTGCACTAACTATTGGGGCAACTGATTATACTTATACTAGAAACCCTGGAATTAACACAATGGAATATTCTATTGGTTTAGATGTTATGGGTTATGGACTTTATATCGGTTACATCGATGAGTATTTTGGTGCTGACAGCTCTTCAATGTACTACAACCTTTCGAAGTCATTTACATTATCAGAAGAGAAGAATTTAGGTCTTAGTTTAGCTCTTGGTTATACTTCACATGATGATGAAGCAAAAATTGGATCAAAGAGTTATATGGATTACAAAGTTGCGATCACAAGATCTGTGGGACAAATGGACTATGAGTTCTTCTACACTAATACAAATAGAAAAACGATCTCTGGTTCAACAGAGACAGAAGCAAAAGACTCTTCAACAGGGGTTATGCTAACATTCAATATGTAATTATATAAAGGGCCGATTCGGCCCTTTTTTTAGAAGTATTGAATTAGTTCACTTAGACAATCAACCTTAAATTCATGATCAATATCTTTTGATTCATTATGCTCATTAATGAAAAGAGCGAAATCACTCTTGGCATTTTGAGAGGTTTTCTTATCGTAGTGAGAGTCTCCGACGTAGAGTATTTCTGAAGGAGAAATATTCCACTGTTTCGCTATTTCATGAACTCCACTTGGATCAGGCTTTGGCGCACTATTCTCTCTTGTCAGGATAAGCCTAATTGGAATTGAAAGCTTTTCAACGACAAGGTCAGTGACTTCTTTGCAATTTCTTGTTTGTATCGCCATTGGAATTTTGTTTTGTTCAAGGTGATTGAGAAGCTTGTCGGCACCTCTTGTTAGGTAAGAGTTGTGAGCTCCTCTCATTTCATGATCGAGAATGATCTGATTTGCAATAACTTGTTTCTCCTTTGGGAGAGTTTCAAGATGTTCGAGAATTGAGACATCTGCAGGGAAGCCAAGGTCTTTTCTCATGAGAGCAAAATCTAATTTGGTTTCAGCTAGTGTGCCATCGAGATCAAATATTACAGCGGAGTATTTCTTCATAGAGATATTCTAATCTCTTCGGGTTTATCTAACAATGATTTAGAGCATTGAATTAAGTTGTCTAAGATAAAATAAGATTGAATAATAGAGTTATGAAAAAATTCATCTTTTCAACTTTTATGATCTTCTTAGGCCTCTATGGTACTAGCACCTTTAGTGCTCCTGCGATGAGACTTGAAGAAGATTGGCTCTTACTTGCTGGAGCAACAAAGACTTCTCGCTACTTTTCAACTGAGCTAGAGATTTCTTTTATTGGTGAAAAAGAGGGGATAGACTCATACCTAAGTTTCTTCTTACAGAATGTCGACTTTGATTCAAATGATGATGCGAAAATTGTTAATGATGAAAAGGTCTCTGCGGGACTACTTGGAGTTAAGGGAGGGATCATGTATCCCCTGGTGGAGGACTTTGGCCTTGCTCCCCATATTGGATTTGGTTGGTCACGCGCTAATCTTGACGAAGACCCTTGGTTTGGAGAGAGAGAAACTTCACTTGGAAGGACACAATATTTCTTACTCGAAGCGGGAGCTTTCTTCTATTATGATGAGTTTGTAGCAAAAGTGAATTACAAGGTAACAACTTTAAACTACTTGAAGGATAACTTTTCAATCTCCTTTGGGTTTAACTATTAAGAGGTTCAAATGAAATATTTAGTGGCAATTCTTTTTTCATTCGTAATGATTTCGTGTGCATCAACTGGAACTAGTGAGAGTACAGGACAATTTGTCGATTCTTCAGCTATTACAGCGAAGATTAAAGCAAAGTTAGTAGGGGATAAGAGGGTAAGTGCGTTAGACGTCTCTGTTAAAACTTACAAAGGAACAGTTCAATTAAGTGGATTTGTTTCTACATCAGAGCAAAGAAGCCTTGCAGAGGAAATTGCAAGGGGAGTTGAAGGTGTTAAAGAAGTTCAGAATAAGTTAGAGATTAAATAAATTTTTAAGGCCCTGAAGAGGGCCTTTCTTTGTCACTATTTTCTATCGTTATTTTTATCTTGGACAACTTCTTTTACCAGATATTCAATCTGAACTGTTTTTTCTAAATTCGCTAAGAGGTACTCTAACTCGTTGCGTAGAGAAATATGTGCCGTTAATTCGATGTCACGGTGACCTTGGCCCATTGACTCCTCAAGAGTTGAATAGAAGCAAAGACCCTCATTAGACTCCAGTGTGAAGTAGGTAAAGGCCGATTCCTTCTTAGGAACACGAATAACTAAGTGAAATAATTGGTTATTTTCCGACATATATTCTCGCAATTTCTTAAATTTCATTGACTTAATTGCTTTGTAAATTAAAATATATATTAAGACCAGTGCTTTTTAGGTCATGGAGGACAAAAAGTGATTATTTTCAGGAAGAAAATTTCCCTTTTATTAATAATTTCAGCAACTTTATCATTTCAGTCATGCTCTTGGATGAGTAAGAGAAAAGTTCTTTTTGAAGAAGAAGGAAGCTCATCTACTCAAGAAAGTTCAAAGCCGAAGACTGTTAATGGAACTGTACCTAAAGCACAATATGATCAGCTACTTGGAAAGTATGAGGCGCTACTTGATAAAATCAAATCAGCTGAGGCCACAAGTTCTTCTAAAATGGCCAACACACCAGCTTCTCCAAAATCAGATAGTGATATGATTACACAGTTGAGTAAGATTCAACCGCCAGCAGATTTAGCAGAAACCGTTGATGTGTTTGGGAAGAATGGTCTTGCTAATAAAATTCCTGCACCTGCAGCAATGGAGACAACAACTTCGAGAAGTAAATTATCTGATTCTGCACTAGAGCGTCAGATTAATACTCTTCATAAGGCAGATAAACTTGTAAGACAAAATAGAATGGACTCTGCTCTAATTCTCCTTCGTGACCTTGAAGAATCGCCAAACCCACAAATTAAAGTAAGAGCTAAGTACTATTTAGCAGAGATGCTTTTTAGACAGAATGAATATGATCTCGCCATGCAAATGTATGAAGAGATTATTAAGAAGTACGCCTTTTCAGGTTTAGTTATTAAATCTCTGGGAAGACTTATCGTTTGTAGCGAAAAGTTGAAACTAGGGAAGAAGCAAGAAAGATATTACTCAATCTTGCACGACTTTTTTGAAAGATCGTAATTTAGTTTAAGGAACTCGATGGCTTCTAAGAAAGTATTATTTAATCTTTTAATGTTAGGACTTTTAACTCATGGGACAGTTGCCCAGGATGAGTTAAAGGATCTTGAGCTATTAGAAGACAAGATATTAATATTCTCTTGGAAGATGACAAGTCCGGTGTCGACCTTGATTTATCACGTCTCGAAGAGATTGATGATCTTGAGGCCTTAAAGAAAGATGTTGGGGATTCTCTTCCCGATGTCAAACTCTCTCAAGAAAATAAGATGAAATTAGATGCTCTCAATGATGATGAGCAAAGCGAGATTGATGCTCTTTTGGGGACATCTGAGTCTGACCAGAAAAAGGTTTCGGCTAAAGGTGCACCATCAAAAGCTGCACAGGATGCAAGTCCTACTAAGCCTTCAATTAAGCCAGTTATCTTTGATGCAGGAATTGAAGAGAAGAAACTTTTGGATCTGGCTAAGTATGTTGAAAAGAAAATTCCTACCGGTGAGTGGGATGAAATTTCGACTGCCGCTAAGGTTGAGAAGTATGTTGTTCAAGAAGGTGATTGGCTCTGGAAAATTTCTCAGAGACTTTTTGGTTCAGGTTTTTATTACTCTAAAATCTGGTCGATGAACCCTCAGATCACAAACCCACACGAAATTGAGCCAGGGCAAGTTCTCGTCTTTGATACAGGGAGTAGTGAAGACTTCCCTAAGGTTGCCTTTGGACAATTCGATGCTCCAAATGAAGCGCCATCTGAAGAGTCAAAGGAGTTTGTAAAGCAAACTCAAATCGCGGCCCGTGGTTTTGCAAAGTATGGGGATGATGTTCTTTCTCCTTGGTTGATGGAAAGAGAGAAACTGGCCAAACAAGGTGCTTTCTTCCAGTCTCTAACAGATACAAATTATTCTGATGTTCTAGAGATGTCAGCAACAGAGCTAAATGAAGATTATAAGAACTATGATCCACCAATTAGTGAAATTTCAATTGTAGAGCCAGGTGATGCCTATGATGAGGATGGAGTTGATAGAACAACAAAGTTAGAGTTTAAAGTCAAAGAAGGATTTTATCTCAATACATTTTTGACAACGAATCATGTTCAAGACCTTGGAAAGATCGTTGCTAAAAAAGATGAGTCTGTCTACATCCACAAAGGTGAAACTGTTTACATTGAGTTTGATAAGTCTGTTAAGGTAAGACCTGGTGATATGTTCACTGTCTATGAGCCAGAGGGGAAGATCACGCACCCTGTTTCTGATAGAGAAGGTCATAAGTATACAACTAAGGCGCAAGTTAAAGTCATCAGACAAATTGAAGATAAGTGGGAAGCAAAGATTATTGAGCTTTCAGGACTAATTCAAAGAGCTTCTAGACTTACTGTCTATACGCCAAAAATTAATAAAATTTTTAAGACATTTAATAAGAGAACAATCGAAGCTGCCCTTGTGGGAACTTATAGAGACCAAACTGGTGGTATCTCTATGGGTGATGTTATCTATCTTGATAGAGGACGCGTTGATGGAGTTGAGCTCGGTAATGTTTTCGAAATTTATTCATTTAGAGATGAGGGGACAGGAAAGAGAATTTCTAATGACCCAACTTATATTGTCGGAGAGGTTGTTGTTATAACTTTAACAGATAACTTTGCTACGGCGCTTGTCGTTAATAGCAGTACTGACATTGAAAAAGGTGCTGTTGCACTGTCTAAAACAGAAGAAAAAGCCTTGCGCGAAGCAAAACTTAATCGTGGTTTAAAATCTTCAGATATTCAAATGAAGGAGAAGCTTGGTCTAGAAGAGTTAGATGTTGAGCTTAACTTAGACGATCTGAGTCAAGACCTTCTTGAGAGAATTGATGAAGTTCAAATCAATGAAGATGAACTAGAAGAGTTAGAGCGTCAAGAAAGAGAAAAGTCTATTATCAAAGATCATGAAAAAGATCTTAAAGAGCTAGAAAGATTAGAGAAAGAGCTCATTGATGCAGAGACTAAAATTAACGAGAAGAAAGTCGATGAAGACACTTACCTCGAGTCACAAGATCTTGAGAGCATAGAGAAGAACGCACAGAGTAAAAACCCTAACGCATTCGAGTCAATGGATGAAATGGAATCTGAAATTGGTAAGAAGTATATGGATGAAGATTTGAACTCTCGTGAAAATCCTTATGGTCTAACCGAATTTGATCTTGAAGAAATAGATGAATTGTTGAATACTGGGGCCAATTAATCTATCCTATTTTCGGATAAATAGTTCAAATTTAGATAAAACTACTAGATAAGAGTGGTTAAGAGGAGATGTACTCAATGGGTGCAGCTGAAGAAGTAGTCGAAGAGAAGAAAGTTACGAAAAAGAAGACCGCCAAAAAAGCAGCCAAAAAAGCAGCAAAGAAAACAGCCAAGAAAACGGCTAAGAAAACTGCTAAGAAAACGGCAAAGAAAACGGCTAAGAAGACTGCAAAGAAGACGGCAAAAAAGACTACTAAAAAAACAACCAAAACAGGTGCCAAAGACTATAAACTCGTCATCGTCGAGTCCCCATCCAAGGCAAAAACCATCAAGAAATACCTCGGTAAAGGCTACCAGGTTGTGGCCAGTAATGGACACATCAAAGACCTTCCGAAATCTAAACTTGGTGTCGATATTAAAGAAGACTTCGCCATTGACCTTGTCCCAATCACAGGAAAGAAGGCCAAGATCGAAAGAATTCAAGAACTCGCTGCAGATGCTAATGAAATCTTCCTCGCTCCCGACTTGGACCGTGAAGGAGAGGCCATTGCTTTCCACCTTTCTGAGGAGATTGGAAAGAAGAAGAAAATGCACAGAGTTGTCTTCAACGCCGTAACAAAGACTGCCGTTGTTAAGGCCATTGAAAATCCAACTGAGCTCAATGTTAATATGTATGACTCTCAAAAAACGAGAAGGGTCCTTGATCGTCTCGTGGGTTATAAGATCTCACCAATTCTTTGGGATAAGGTGCAACGTGGTATTTCAGCTGGTCGTGTTCAATCAGTAGCTCTTAGAGTTATTGTCGAGCGTGAAGATGAGATTAAAGCATTTGAGCCAGAGCAATGGTTTTCAATCCATGGTGAAATGGAAAAGAATCAAACTCCATTTGAAATTAAGTACTATGGTGAGACGGCAACGAAGAAGAACGATCTGACTGATGAAGCAGAAACAAAGAAGATTGTTTCTGATGTTAAAGATAAAGATTTTAATGTTGTTAGTGTAAAGAAGAAAGAGCGTAAGCAAAATCCTACGCCTCCGTTTACAACTTCTAAACTACAACAGGAAGCGGCCAACAAGCTTGGTTTCACGGCCAAGAGAACAATGATGGTTGCGCAAAAGCTCTATGAAGGGATTGCAACAACCGACTTTGGAACTGTTGGTTTAATTACTTATATGAGAACAGACTCTGTTAGAACTGAGCCAGAAATGCTTGGGAATTTAAGAGAGTTTATTAAAGATAAGTATGGAAAGGAATATCTTTCAGACACTGCCATTGAATATAAGAAAAAAGGAAGTAATAAGGTTCAAGATGCCCACGAGGCCATCAGACCAACTTCTTTAGAATATACGCCTGCCAAGCTAAGAGGTGATCTTGAACCAGATGAGCAAAAACTCTATGAGCTTATTTGGAATAAGTTTATCTCTTCTCAAATGAGTCAAGCTGTTATTGACCAAACTGCAGTTATGTTTGAATGTGAAGGACACTTCTTTAAGGCCAATGGATCAATTATTAAGTTCCCTGGTTTTAGAACTGTTTATCTTGAAGCAGCTGCGGAAAAGAGATCAATCAAAGGTGGTGGGGATGATGATGAGAATATCAAGCCATCAGGAGAGCTTCCACTTATTGATGAAGGTGAAAAACTAAGAGCGAAAGTTAATCCAGAAGAGATTGAACACTGGACTTCTCCACCTCCTAGATTCAATGAAGCCTCGCTTGTTAAGACACTTGAAGAAAAAGGGATTGGTCGTCCATCGACTTATGCCTCAATTATTTCAAATATCCAAGATAGAGGATATGTTGAAAAAATTGAAAATAGATTCATGCCAACTGAGCTTGGGATGGTTGTTTGTAAAATGCTTATTGAGAGTTTCCCAGATGTTATGAACATTGAGTTTACGGCAAATGTTGAGAAACTATTGGATAAAATTGAAGAAGGTGAGATCAAGTGGAAACGCGTTCTTAAGGACTTCTGGAAAGGTTTTGAATTAACTTTAGAAAAAGCTAAAGAAGAAATGAAGAACCTGAAAAAGCAGGAGATTCCTACAGGAATTCACTGTAAGAAGTGTGAGGATGGTGAGTATCTCATTAAGTGGGGGCGTAATGGTCAATTCTTGGCCTGTCGTAATTACCCAGATTGTACTTCGACTTTTGACTTTAAAAAGCACCTTGATGGAACAATTGAAATTCTTCCAAAGAATTGGTTCAGAGATAATTGCCCAACTTGTAATAATAGACTTGAGGTAAAGAAAGGGAAGTATGGACGCTTTGTTCGTTGTGAAGATTATCCTAAATGTGACACAACTCTTCCTTATACAATCGATGTAACTTGTCCAAAATGTAAGAAAGGAAAGTTTGCGGAGAAGAAATCTCGTTACGGGAAAATCTTCTACGGTTGTACGAATTATCCTGATTGTGAAACTGCTGTATGGACAGAGCCAAAAGTTCATGACTGTCCTTCATGTGGTTATGGAATTATGTGTGTTAAGGAAACGAAGAGAGATGGAAAACATCTTCAGTGTCCAGAATGTCGCCACAAGGTTATGTGGGATGAAACACCATTTGCTAAAGAAGAAGAGGCCGAGGCCCACCAATAGAGGTTGTATACATGGAAGTTAAAACTTGGAAAGAGGCTTGGGCAGAAGGTCCAGGGCCAAAATCTAGAATTGAATATATTGTTCTAATGCTTAAGGGATTTCTTATGGGGATCGCGGACTTGATTCCGGGGGTCTCTGGTGGAACAATTGCCTTTATTACTGGAATTTATGAGCACCTTCTTGATGCTATTGCTAGTGTTGATAAGGAATTCTTCAAATACCTTCTCAAACTTGACTTTAAAAATGCACTAGCAAAAATTCATTTGAGATTTATTATTCCTGTCTTTGTAGGGATTGCGACGGCCATGGTTTCACTGGCCAGGTTAATGCACTATCTTATGAATGATCATCCTATTCCAACTTGGGGGATGTTCTTCGGGCTTATTGCAGCGTCTATTATTGTGATTTGGCGTCAGCTAAATAATCACTTTGCACCTAAGAATATGGCCATGATCATTATCGGAGCAGCCGTTGCATGGGTTATTGTGAGCCTTATACCAGTTTCAACTCCTGATGATTATTGGTTCATTTATCTTTGTGGAA
The DNA here is from genome assembly GCF_000447775.1 of Bacteriovorax sp. DB6_IX. GTDB lineage: Bacteria > Bdellovibrionota > Bacteriovoracia > Bacteriovoracales > Bacteriovoracaceae > Halobacteriovorax_A. The sequence continues at coordinate 1,819 of NZ_AUNJ01000445.1, read as the reverse complement.
TTATCGGTATCACGGCCATGATCCTTCCTGGAATTAGTGGGTCTTTTCTCTTACTAATCCTTGGTAAATATGAATATATTACGGGTGCCCTAAAGAATCCATTTGCGGAGGGTTCTCTTGTCTTAATTCTCGTCTTCCTATGCGGAACAGCGACGGGGCTACTTGGTTTTTCTAAAATTCTCAATTACTTTATGAAGAACTTTAGAGAGACAACAATGGCATTTCTTACAGGAATCCTTATCGGATCGATGAAGAAGGTTTGGCCTTGGAAGGAAGTTCTTGAAACAAAGATTGTCCGAGGAAAAGTTCGAGTCTTAAGAGAAGCGAATATCTTTCCGGATCATTATACAACAGAGACGACGATTGCTTTTGCCCTCATTCTTGTTGGGTTTATTACTGTTCTTGTTTTAGAATCACAATCTCGCAAGAGAACAGCATAAAATGAAGTGCGGCCATAGTTCAGCTGGATAGAACGTCAGACTTCGGATCTGAATGTCGGGGGTTCGAATCCTCCTGGCCGCGCCATTTTTAATCTTCGATTTCTTGTCTTTGTAATCTCGCTTTTAAACTTTTAACCACTGGTATTTTGTCACTAAACTGTTCTTTATTAACCTGTACCATAAGGTAGTTTTCCAAACTATTATTTTCAAAGAAAATAGAATTTCCTTTTAATATGTATTTTCTCTTTCCTTTTGTTGCGTCAATTACCCAAGCATTTGTACTTCTTTCTAGCAGCTGATATTCACCAGTTTGAGATTTATATAATGCGACAGCTAGACTAGTTCCTTCTTTGGGGAGGTCGTCTTGGAATTCAATCTCAACTTCATAAAGTCCGTTATAAGACCCTGGAGGAAGTAGAGTATAGTGAATGGCATAGTCTTTCTCAGTATTCGTTGCAAAGTTATCGAGTTCGATATTTGGATCGATATTAATTTTATCACTATCAAATGCTTTCTTTACAGGTTTTCCATCTTTTAAGATAAAAGTCGTCACTTGAGGATAGATATTTATGATCTCTGTAAAGCTTCTGTCTTCCGTTTTCTTCGATAAGATTTCAGTAAAGAGATCATCAAGTGGTTTTGAGTTATGAAACTCTTGATGTGTGACAAGTAGCTTTGGGTTTGTCACCTTATTATAATAATGAATTGTTGAACGACTGACATGATCATTCATTAGACCATAATTGAAGAAGAGCGGAACTCTTGTTTTATTGACGAGTGTAATAAGCTTCGCCTCTTTTTCTCTCATTTTTTCAGTCTGATATTTAGGAATACCAAAACTGTTATCTTCCACATAAGGCTTTTGAGTTTCACGAATGAGTTTAGTACCAATCGCTTGAAGATTAACCCAGTCCCTTGAAGTAAACTTTCCATACGCGGCGTAACCATCATTAACTGAACGAGATGAGAAACCATCAAGTCCAATTGGCGCGCCTAAGAATGCGGCCTTAACCATGGGATCGCCAGTGGCCACTGTTGTCATGGCCATATACCCATCATATGAGAAGCCATGAGCGACAACATCTTTATTCCATTTCTTATCTCTAAGCCAATTTAAGATATTCTTTGCATCCTCTATATCACTTTTAAGATCAAAGTATTTAAATTCTCCTGATGAAAGGTGAGTCCCTCTAGTTGGTTGAATGACAACATTAACTTGTTTTAAAGCAAAAGGAATAACTAGAGTATTGAGAAGGTATTGAAGGCTATTGCCAAAGTAGGGAGTCCTAATGAGAACAGTCGTTCTTGCTCGATCTAGACCATGAGGAATGAAGACGAGGTGATTAAGTGTCCCTTCAGAGTTCTTCGTAAAACCCTGT
>NZ_AUNJ01000444.1 GCF_000447775.1 Bacteriovorax sp. DB6_IX | reverse complement strand
AAAAGTAAGTCAGAAACTCGACCTTCTTATGGAACTTATTCGCTCCGAAAGTCAGCAAGCAAAGAAAAGAAGCGAAGAAATCTCTTTAGAGAAGAACAATCTGGAAAAGCTCATTAATGACGCTCTCATTATCTCTGATGCAGATTCAATTTTTAAAATCACTAAAGATTTAGATATTGTTTCAACAGAAATTGAAGACTTAGAAAATATCAAAAATATCTTGATTAACTTTTTCTCAAACTCTATTAAGGCCTGCCAAAAGACTGATATAGAATCGAAGCTCTTTATAAAAACAAGAGCGGTTAAAGAGAACCTCTTAATTCAAGTCACAGATAATGGTATAGGTATGTCTGAAGAAACCATGCAGCAAATATTTGAAGCAGGATTCTCGACTAAAGATGATGAGGACTCTGGCTACGGCCTTCACAATAGTCAGGTCGTTGCTCAAAAAATGCACGGTGAGATCATTGCGGAGTCATTAGGAATTGGACAAGGTGCAACATTCACATTAAAACTTCCCCTTAAGTAAGTCGTGATTCTCATTATTTAGAAATCTTCTCAAAAACAGGCGTTTAGTCATTCGCAACGACCTAAGGCATCTTTATTAATAGTAATTTATGGGCTATAATAACGCGCGATAGCACTATAAATTTATTGATAGAATTTTTCTTAATTCACACAAGGATGCAATATGTCTAATTTTTTCGAAGACTACAAAAAACATGTAGATGAAAGAGCTCAACTTGGTATTCCACCACTTGCTCTAAACAAAGAACAAACTCTAGAAGTTTGTAACCTTCTTCAGAATATTCCAGCAGGAAAAGGTGAAGAACTACTTGATCTAATCACAAATAGAGTTAACCCAGGTGTTGACCCGGCAGCTCAAGTAAAAGCTGACTTCCTAATCAAAGTTATTAAGAAGGAAGCAACATGTGAACTTATCGATAGAAAACATGCTGTAAAACTACTTGGAACAATGCTTGGTGGTTACAACCTTGCTCCACTTATTGATATTGTGAAAGACAAAGATGCTGAGCTAGGAGAACTAGCAGCTGAAGCTCTAAAGAAAATGGTACTTTCTGTTAACGTATTTGAAGAAGTTAATGGGCTGGCAAAAGATGGTAATGATCTTGCGAAATCTGTTGTTGAGTCATGGGCCAATGCTGAGTGGTTCACAACTCTACCAGAGCTTCCAGAGACAATTAAAACTGTCGTTTATAAAGTTGATGGTGAGATCAACACAGATGATTTCTCTCCAGCTGCTTACGCTTTTACAAGAGCTGATATTCCACTTCACTCAACTTGTATGGGTGGTGTTTTATTCCCTAATGGTCCTAAGGCCATCTCTGATCTTAAAGAAAAATTTGATCTTCCAGTGTCATTTGTTGGTGATGTAGTTGGAACAGGTTCTTCAAGAAAATCAGCTTGTAACTCTCTTATCTGGCATATTGGAAATGATATCCCGTTCATCCCTAACAAGAGAACTGGTGGTGTTGTTATTGGTTCAACAATTGCTCCAATCTTTTTCAACACAGCTGAAGACTCAGGTGCTCTTCCAATTCAAGCTGATGTTTCAGATCTTGAAACAGGTAAAGTTATTGTGGTTCACCCACTAAAAGGTGAAATCACTGATGAAGATGGTAAAGTTATTACTTCATATAAAATTGCACCAGCAACTATTCTTGACGAATACAAAGCTGGTGGACGTGTTCCTCTAATCATTGGAAAACAATTAACTGAGAAAGCAAGAAATGCTCTTGGTATGTCTTCAATTGAAGAAAGCGGAATCTTCAGAAACCCAACTAACCCACAACCAAAAGCAGGACAAGGATTCTCTCTTGCTCAAAAAATGGTTGGTAAGGCCTGTGGAGTTGAAGGGATTCTTCCTGGAACAACTTGTCTTCCAAAGATGACAACAGTTGGTTCTCAAGATACGACTGGACCAATGACGGCCAACGAAATGACTGAGCTTGCCTGTCTAAGATTCAATGCTGACCTAGTTATGCAATCATTCTGTCACACGGCTGCTTATCCAAAACCAAGTGATGTTATTACTCACGCGACTCTTCCAAGCTATATCTCTGACAGAGGTGGTGTTTCTCTAAAAGTTGGTGATGGTGTTATTCACTCTTGGCTAAATAGACTTCTGGTTCCAGATACAGTTGGAACTGGTGGTGACTCACATACAAGATTCCCACTTGGAATCTCTTTCCCTGCAGGTTCAGGGCTTGTAGCTTTTGCTGCAGCACTAGGAGTTATGCCACTAGATATGCCTGAATCAGTTCTTGTTAGATTTAAAGGAGAGCTTCAACCAGGTGTAACTTTAAGAGATGTCGTTAATATGATCCCTCTTAAAGCAATCCAAGAAGGTTACTTAACGGTTGAAAAGAAAGGTAAGAAAAATATCTTCGCAGGAAAAATTCTAGAAATGGAAGGTCTTCCAAAACTAAAAGTTGAGCAAGCATTTGAATTAACAGATGCTGCAGCTGAAAGATCAGCGGCAGCTGCAACAATTAAACTTGATAGAGAGCCAATCGAGGAATACCTCAACTCAAATATCAAGCTTATGGAAGAAATGATCGAAAACGGATACAAAGATGCTGAGACTCTTAGAAAGAGAATCGCAGATGTTAAGGACTGGCTTGCTAATGGTGAGCTTATGGAAGCAGACGCGAATGCTGAGTATGCTGCCGTTATCGAAATTGATCTTAATGAAATGAAAGAGCCAATCGTTGCATGTCCAAATGACCCTGATGATGTAAAAATTATTTCAGAAGTTCAGGGTGATAAAGTTAATGAAGTATTTATTGGTTCATGTATGACAAATATTGGTCACTTTAGAGCTGCTGCTGAAATCCTTAAAGATCAAGGTCAAGCTCAAACGACTCTCTGGGTTGTTCCTCCGACAAAAATGGATGCTCATCAACTAACAGCTGAAGGTTACTATGCAAGTTACGCTGCAGCTGGAGCAAGAATGGAAATGCCAGGTTGTTCACTATGTATGGGTAACCAAGCTAGAGTAAAAGATGGTGCTACAGTATTCTCTACTTCAACAAGAAACTTCAATAACAGAATGGGAAAAGATGCTAGAGTTTATCTAGGTTCTTCTGAACTTGCTGGTGTTGTCGCACTTCTTGGAAAGATTCCTACTCCTCAAGAATATCTTGAAATTGTAGGTCCTAAATTAGAAGGAAAAGAGAACTCTGTTTACAAGTATCTCAACTTCCACCAAATGGATGAGTTTAAGTTAAACTTCTAAATAACGAGGGGCCTTCTAAGGCCCCTTTTTTTTTATGTTAAAATAATCTTTATGAAAGAAGAAAACCAAAAGAATCATCCACTCAAATCACTTGGCGTCTTTATTTTAGGAATCGTTGGGCTTATCTACATTCTGAATCCAACAGCAGGATTCTTTGAGCTCATTCCAGACAACCTCCCCTTCATCGGTAATCTCGATGAAGCAGGAGCGGTTATGTTAATTTTAGGTGCTTTAAGGTACTTTGGTATTGATCTCTTAAAACCAAGAAAGCGAACGAAGAAAGATTAGACTACTCCCCTTGTTGGGATTCACCTAATAACTTCATAAATTGTTCATACTTGTAGAACTCAGACTCAAGGGTTTTAAGCTCCTTGGCCTGTTGATTTAATCCTGTTGCAACATCTTTCTTTGCAACTCGATCCTTAACGACTAACTGCTTACCTTCTTCCTCAACTTCAAATACAGTCAACTCTCTTCCATCATCAAGAACAACACCTTCTTGTGGGATTTCTTGACCATTTTTAATCGTTAAATCAGGATTAACGACCTTAGAGAATTGATTGATATTCATCGGTGTCGCACCTTTAGAAAGAGGCTTACTCACCTTCTTAAGAGCAAGTAGATCCAGGTCATACTGTTCTCTTGCGGAAATTTCAGGAAGTGCTCCAAACCCACCAGACCCGACTGAAACTCGAGGAGTTCCTCCCCCTTGGCTCGCAGTCGTTCTCACTCGAGGGGCCGCTCTAGAGCTCGTCACTTTAGCGGCCGTTGAATTAGGAGAGAGTCTCTTAATCTTTGCTTGCTCTGCTCTTCTTTTCTGTTGGGCCACTGCTTCTTTTTTCTGCGTGACTTCTTGTGCCTTAACTTTAATTTGTTCTCTAAGCTTTTCAACCTTTTGCTCTTCTACAGTGACCTCATCATTAACATTGGCCAACATCTTTTGAAGAGAACCTAGTGAAGAACTTAGCTCACTATCTTTTGATTTATAGCTATCTGATAAGCCTTGTAATTTCCCATCGAGCTTATCATACTGACTCTGAAGTCTTGCCAAAGTACTTTCAAACTTCTGAGTATCAATGGCGCTTCTTTGAGTCTGAATATTAGAGACAATATTTTGGATTGGTGATGCATTATCATCAATTTCAACTTCAGCTTCTTTTTCTGCATTTCTTCTTATAATACTTTCTGCATTTGAATTTCTTGTTCCTACTGTTGTTGGAATTATC
>NZ_AUNJ01000443.1 GCF_000447775.1 Bacteriovorax sp. DB6_IX | reverse complement strand
TTTACGTTCGAATGGTCTTTTAGATGTAAGTGATGCTCGTATTCATAGAATGTCGACTATTCCTAAAATGGTTAATGCTAGAGTTAGAACTGGTGGTTTTGTTTCTATTGTTGGACCAGATGGGAATATTATTAATGGCCGCGTTCTGGCCGCGATCTTGGTGGCGGTAAATTTAAAGTCGTCTATCCTAATGGTGATAAATATTTTTCTAAAGAAGTTCTCGTAGACAATATTTATCAGCCTATTGCTGTTGGAAAATCAATTCTCTTTCCAGATCCTAAGGGTGGTGTTTCAGAGC
>NZ_AUNJ01000442.1 GCF_000447775.1 Bacteriovorax sp. DB6_IX | reverse complement strand
TATAGGAAGGTACGCGGGTCCTTTTCGATATTTCAACCACTTATAAAAAAGCCCAAATAACAGAAACTGCTATTTGGGCATGATAAATTATTAAAAATACGAAAAGGACCCGCGTACCTATCTCAGGAATAGCATGTCGAAGTACGATGGTAGAGGCCATTGCTCATTTGGCATATGAACTTCTACTTCACCGATGAATTTTGCAATCTGCTCACTCAATGGCATAAGTGAGTTTGCAATTTCCTTGGCCCTTTCTTCTTCATTTTCAGGAAGAGTCTTAACCATATTTGCTAAATTTCTTGTATCTTCATAGAGAGACTCTAGCATGAGGTTAACCTTCTTATAAACGTCCATCTCTACAGTAGATTCCACCTTTAATTCTTTCTGAGCAAGAACAACATCTGCAATTTCCTTCTTAAATTTAATTGCAGCAGGAACAACATATTGATGAACTAAGTCTATAAGAGTCGTAAATTCAATCTCCCTTAGCGTACAGTATCTTTCAATAAGAACATTATAACGAGTTTCAATTTCTCCACGACGATAGATTCCAAGATCAGTCAGATAAGCTGTCTCTTGAGTGTCCATCATAATAGGAAGAGCATCGGCCGTAGTCTTAAGATTTGGCAGACCTCTCTTTTCAGCTTCTTTAACCCATTCTTCTGAATAACCATCTCCATTAAAGATGACATTCCAAGAAGACTTCATCCACTTTTCACTAAGCTTTAAGAGTGCCTTATCAACAGACTCTCCACCCTTAATCATTTCTTCAAGAATGTCATTTGATTCTTTTAAAACAGAAGCAACTGCTCCGTTAAGAATTGTAAGAGGGAATCCAATGGCATGAGAAGAACCAACAGCTCTAAACTCAAACTTATTTCCAGTAAAGGCAAATGGAGATGTTCTATTTCTATCTGTATTATCTTTTGGAAGTGAAGCTAACTGATTAGCACCAAGATCAAGAGTAATATCACCTTCAGGAGTAAACTCCTTCCCATCTTTAATGGCCTCTAGAATTGAGCCAATAGTCGATCCTGTAAAAACAGAGATAATACTTGGAGGGGCTTCGTTGGCCCCAAGTCTATGATCGTTTCCTTGAGAAGAAACGGCAACTCTAAGCATTTTCGAGTGTCTCTTCACCGCTTCAATAACAATTGAAGTGAAGGCCAAGAAACGTGAGTTTTGATGAACTTCTTTTCCTGGACCAAGCAGATTGATTCCCGTATCAGTGGCCATTGACCAGTTTAGGTGCTTACCTGAACCATTGATTCCAGCAAATGGTTTCTCGTGAAGAAGAGCGACAAAATTATGTCTTCTTGCAATATCTTCAATCATGGCCATCACCATTTGGTTATTGTCGGCCGCGGTATTAGCATCTCTAAAAATTTGCGCTAACTCAAATTGCCCTGGAGCAACTTCATTATGTCTTGTCTTAGCAGGAATTCCTAAACGATGGAGCTCTAGATCAAGCTCTTCCATAAAGGCCATGACTCTCTCTGGGATCGCACCAAAGTAGTGGTCATCTAATTGCTGGTTCCTAGAAGATGGAGCTCCAAAAAGAGTTCTTCCCGACATAACCAGATCAGGTCTCTCGAAGTAGAAATTCTTATCGACGAGAAAGTACTCCTGTTCAGCACCACAAGTGACACTAACTTTCTTGACATCTTTTTCACCACAAAGGTGCATAAAGCGTGTTCCCTCTTTATTAAGGGCAGAGACAGATCTTAGAAGTGGAGTTTTAATATCGAGTGCTTCACCATGGTATGAAACGAAAGCCGTTGGAATACAAAGAGTCATTCCATTGGCCCCTTCTTTTAGGAACATCGGAGAAGTTAAGTCCCAAGCAGTATAACCACGGGCCTCAAATGTTGATCTCGATCCTCCATTTGGAAAAGAAGAAGCATCTGGCTCACCTTGAATAAGTTGTGAAGCTGATAATGTTTCAATTGGTTGTTCTTTATCTGCAAAGTCTAAGAAGGCATCATGCTTTTCAGCTGTTGAGCCAGTAAGAGGTTGGAACCAGTGGCAAAAGTGAGTTGCCCCTTTCTTAATTGCCCACTCCGTTACGGCCTTGGCCACAACTTCAGCGTGTTCCCTGCTGATCACAGCACCATCGGCCACAGCTTGCTCTAGCTCCTCTTTAATTGAAGCAGGAATTTCTTGAGCATCAGCGAAGTGAAAAATATATTCACCATAGTAATCAGTTACTCGTTGATAATTACCATTACTATCAGTAGGACGCTCAAAATAGCGCTCTTCTCTATTAATAGCAATGTGCCTAGATTGTTGTCTGCTGGATACAAAACTCATGTGATCTCTCTCCTTGAGATATTGGAATGTCGAGTAAAATTATAGAAAAAACAAAAACCGGTGTCTACCCTTAAGTGGACACCGGTCAGATATATTAGGAAAATTCGAATTGCTTAGAACTACTTAGTGATTTCTTGTGAAATAGTAATATTTTGAACTGGTTTGATTTCTTCAGCTCTTACTTTTGCCATCATAATAACAGTGGCTGCGGATAGAACAAAAACAATCTTAGCGATAATGGCATTGACTTCATGCGGCATCATAATTATCTCCCCAAATAAATATAAAATTCCATTCATTTATTGCAAATTTGATGCTGATGCGCAATAAAAAAAACATGCAATGCCAATATCTGCTTACCCATGAAGTTCCTACAGACTTTTTCCCAGAAAAAAGGGCTGATTACCGTTTATCAAGAAAGTCTTTAAGAGACCTAACAGGATTGGAATGTCTTGAGATCGTCGATCATCTCCATATGAAAGATGATCCAACAATAAAAGTCAGCCTCTCCCATACAAAGGATCTAGGCTGTGCCGCCATTTCTAAAGATCCCAAAGTTGCCAGTATTGGCGTTGATGTGGAATGGAGCGATCGTACTTACCGCTCTGGTATCGAGAAGTACTTTCTTCTTGAGAGTGATGATAAGGACCTTGAACTTATTGAGCTTTGGGCCTGTAAAGAAGCGGCCTATAAGGCCTACTCACCCCTTTATAAAGGACAGAAAACTCTAGTCATTAAAGACTTCACTATTCAAGATCACAAAATCATCTTTCAAGACGAGATTATTGGAGATATTTGGGTGGAGAAAATAGAGTACCTCGGAAGAGAATTGGTTCTCTCCCAAGGCATCATATATCATTGCTGATTTTTAAAGAAAAAGAGTCGGTATAAACTCGGTATAACAACAAGAGTAAGAACCGTCGCTGAAATCATTCCCCCAACGACAACAGTTGCGAGTGGTCTTTGAACCTCTGCTCCTAGCCCACTTGAGAACATCATTGGGAGGAATCCAAAGATATCAGTTAAGGCCGTCATAAGAACAGGACGCAAGCGACTCATGGCCCCTTCTTTGACAACATCATCTGGTGTTTTCCCCTCGGCCTTAAGCTTATTAAAATAAGTCACAAGTACGACCCCATTGAGAATAGAAATACCAGATAAGGCAATAAAGCCAACCCCTGCCGAAATACTGAATGGCATCCCCAAAATTTTCAAAGAGAGAACACCTCCTATCAGGGCCATTGGTGCACAAAGAAAAATTAGCGCCACTTGAGAGAAACTTCTAAAGGCCGCGTAGAGCATGGCCAAGATGATAATAAGAGAGAGTGGCACGAGAATGGCCAAGCGCTCTTTAGCACTCTTTAAATTCTTAAATGTTCCTCCCCACTCGATAAAGTAGCCAGGAGGAAGTTGAACTTTCTTTGCCACCTCGGCCTGGGCCTTGGCCACAAAGGTCTCAATATCACGAGTCTTTGGGTTGATAAGAACTGCTATACGACGAGAAGAGTTCTCTCTACTAACCGAAGAGAATGTTTCAGTAAAACTTATATTCGCAATCTTATAAATTGGCAGTGTGTGTCCTTCAGAAATTGCCACCGGAAGATTCTTAACAATATCAAAATCTTTACGCTGCTCTTCAGAAAGTCTTGTCACAAGTGGATACTTCTTCACACCATCGTAAATATGACCAACTTCATTTCCTCCAATAGCTGTTTCAATACTATCGAGAACAGGACGGGCGGTAACTCCTAACTCCGAGAGAATATCAAGCTTTGGCTCATACTGCAGAAGCGGAGATTTTCCTTTAGACTCTGATTCAACTTCTCCAGCTCCTTCAACAGAGCCAATAACCTGGGCAACCTCTTTAGAGATTTCAATCAACTTATCGAGGTCATCACCAAAGACTTTCGCAGAAACACTGGCCCTTGTCCCCTCTAAGAGTTCATTAAATCTCAACTCTACAGGCTGTGAAATCATGAGGACTTGTCCAGGGACACTGGCCTCGAGTTTGATTTTGACTGCTTCGATAAGATCCTTCTTTGAATCAATTTTTGAGTCCTCTGGCCAATCCTTTCGATCTTTAAGCATGACATAAGAATCGGAGATATTAACTCCCATTGGATCTGTCGCCACTTCAGCGGCCCCAGTTCTTGCAAAGACATTTTCAACTTGAGGAAATTCCTTTATCACTCTTTCAGAGATCTTTTGCAGTTCAACTGAGTTATCAGTACTAATATCTGCTGGGCGAATAAATTGTACGGCAAAATCCCCCTCATCAAGTTGAGGAATGAATTCAGCACCAAGACTTGCAAATAAGATGGCCCCTGAAACAATGGCAGCAACCCCAATACCAAGAACAATAGTTTTAAACTTAAGAGCTAAGTCCAGTACTGGTGCAAAGAGTTTTTCGGCAATTCTCATAAGTAGAGGCTTTACATCACGAGTTTTCCCAGAGAGGAATGTTGCAGCAAGTGCAGGAACTAAAGTAAATGAAAGCACAAGGGCCGATAGCAGGGCCATAATGAATGTCTGAGCCATTGGACCAAACATCTTTCCTTCAATTCCAGTCAGAGCAAAGAGTGGAACAAAAACGACAACGACAATAAGCTCTCCAAACCCCGCGGCCTTTCGAATTTCAATGGCCGCAGCTAAGACTTCCTTTTGAACTTCTTCACGAGTTAACGAACGTCCAAGAAGTTCACCTTTTTTCTGAATGCGATGAACACAGTTTTCAATAACAATAACCGCACCATCGACAATAATTCCAAAGTCCAGCGCCCCTAGACTCATGAGGTTTCCAGAGACCCCTTTCCACTTCATTAGAATGAAAGTAATGAGAAGAGAAATAGGTATAGTAATCGACGTAATAAGTGCTGCTCGAGGATTTCCCACTAGTACGATCAAAAAGAGAATAACAAGTCCTGCTCCCATTAAAAGATTGTGCTCAACAGTAGAGAGAGTCTTATTAACCATATTTGATCTATCATAGAGAACTTTTACTTCTACCCAATCTGGTAAGTCCTTCTTGATCATTTCTAACTTTTCACCTACAGCAAGAGAAACACTTCGGCTATTGGCCCCGAGAAGCATAAAGGCGGTTCCAACAACTGATTCTTCACCATTGACAGTGGCCGCTCCAGTTCGAATATCCTTATCGATTCCTACCGTCGCAATATCTTTAATCTTTACGGAATCTAAACTAGAAAGTTTTTTAACGACGACATTTTCAACATCTTTAATATTTTTAAGAAGACCAATTCCTCTAACTAAGAGCTGCTCTCCCGTTTGCTGGATATAACCACCACCAACATTGACATTGGTTGAGCGAATGGCCGCTTTTATATCGTGAAAGTCAATTGCGTAGCGATTCATCTTGACAATATTTGGACTAATAAAAATCTTCTTTTCATAGCCCCCAATCGTATTAATCTCTGTAACTCCTTTAACTGTTAGTAGTCTGGGCTTAATAAACCACTCCTGGAGAGATCTTAACTCCATCAATTGAACAAGTCTCTTCCCCTCATCACTCTCTACATTCTTGGCCTCGACAGAGTAGTGAAAGATCTCACCAAGCCCTGTTGAGATTGGTCCCATTTCAGGTTTTAGCCCCTCAGGAAGATCAATATTTTGTAGCTTCTCAGCAACTAACTGACGAGAGCTATAAACATCGGCCTTATCCTCAAAGACAATAGTGACTTGTGAGATCCCATAACGTGAGATGGAGCGAATATTTTGTACCCCCGGAAGCCCATTCATCGCCGACTCAATTGGATATGTCACCATCCTCTCAATTTCCTCAGGCACAAGACCACTGACAGGAGTATTAACTTGAACTTGAGTATTTGTGATGTCAGGAACAGCATCAATAGAAAGCTCTTGAAAAGCTTTTAATCCGGCAAGAATTAAAATCCCCGTCATCAAGAAAACAAAGAGCCTATTTTTAACAGAAAATTCTATTATCTTATTAATCATAACTCCCCCTTAATGAGCATGCCCATATTCTGACTTATCAGTAGAATAAATATCTGCCACTCTCAAAAGGGAAACTCCTTTCATGACAATTTGATCGCCCCTTTTAAGTCCCTTCACTCTCAATTTTATTTTCTTGGTCTTCTTGTCATTATGAAGAACTTCTCCTTCAAAGAACTTAAAGAAGCCGTCTTTGAAACGATACAACCCAACATGATCTTTACTCTTAACCATCACATCGCGATCAACGACAATAACCTCGCCACCGATAGAGATCAGTTTAATACCCAAGTTCTTTAGAGCAGAACTCGACAATTTCAATCCCTTCTTCTCATCCACTTCGACAATTGCCTTGTTTTGACCGATGGCCTTTGTGCCCCCGTGATCGTGGTCGTGGTCGTGACCTTCTTGGTGGTCACCTCCGTGACCTTCCTCGTGGGCTTCATGGTGATCATCATGCCCATCAAGATTGTCATGCTTAGGAGCAAGAACTCCTGTTGTTTGCGGCTCATCGTGAGAATGTCCATGTTCATGGTCGTGATCATGCTCTTCGCTAGCAAATACCGCAAGGCAAAGACTAAGGGCCAAAAGCCCAATAATTCCTCTATATAATTTCATTACAATTCCTTAGCTAAAACTTCACCATTATGGTGATAGATATTCCAAAGCGCTTCAACAGCTCCAAGCTCAAAACTATTTCTTGTACTGCTATACTCAATGAGCTGGCGATGGGATTCAATAACAAGTGAAGTTGAGATAATCCCTCTTTTAAATAAGGCCTCCACTTTCTTATGCTTCTTATCTAACTTGGCCTTTCCATCCATTCTCTTTAGAGATTGAATATATTTCTGATATTGAGTTTGCCAAGAAAAGAGATCGAGTTTTGCTTCTTGCTCGAACTTTTTAAAATGAATTTGAGCTGCACTAAGTTCGGCCTGGGCCCTTGCCTTGCCTGCTTTGTTACGATTAAAAAGAGGCAAGTCAAAGCTAAGAGAAACCCCAGCTCTTTTAACAGTTTCATCATCTTTATCAATTTCAAAGACAGGTCCAAAACGCAGATCAGAATAGGCCTCACCTTCGGCAACTTTTAACTTGGCCCTTTGAATATTAAGATAATCCTTGGCCACTTGAAGTTTAGAAAATGAAGCTTGATTGATAGAAGTTGGGACAGATTGAGCTCTTAAATCGAGCTCCCTCGCCGAGGCACTATCCGTCACATCACAATTATTTCCTGCAAAAAAACTAAGATGATTTTTGAGATAAGTTCTATCAACTCTAATATTGGCCAACTTTAATTGATAATCATTAATGGCCAACTCAAGAGTCTCTTTCTCAACCTGTTGCTCCGCTGACAAAGAAGTTCTGTTAACAAGCTTCTTATGAATTCTTTGAAAAGCGTCAATTGACTCGAGATAAAGTGGAATAAGCTCATTCATATGACGAAGACGATAGAGACTCTTCACTGTTTCGATAACAATATTCTCACTCTCTAAAGAACCAAGACTCTGGGTGAGTTGATATTCACGGCGGGCCTTATCAACCCTTGCCATTCTCTTGCCTCCCAACTCAAATGTTTGAGTTAGGCGAATCGCACCTTCATATGACGAACTCTCCTTTAGATTAGAGACTCCCTCAAGCTCAAGTTCAGGGTTTTTAAATACATCTGCACCTTCAATATCGGCGCGAGACATTTCAAGTTTCTTTTGGTTTTTAAGAATCTTAGGATGATTCTTTTTCACTAAATTCAGTACCTGATTGGCACTTTTAAGCTGACAACTATTTGCTGAAATAGATGTCGCAACTGATAGAAGGATAAGGACCTTCATACCTTGATAAAAAGACATAGGTGTCTCCAATTTTAAATTTCATTAAATGTCGTTACTTTCTATGAATTTAAGATTGGATTGGAGGACGAAGCCCCGGATCAAGAGATGGCATTAAGTAGTGATTTTCAAATTGCCAAAGCCTTACAATTTTCATCGCCTGAGGCATGTGAATTGAGATTTGGTAATGAATTTGAGTCAGATTATGCAGACCACTGCAAAAGTTTTGACAGTGCTCAGAAGCGTGAGATTCTTCATGGCAATCTTTACTTGAACAATGATGGACTTCTTCAATGGAGTCTTGATCATGAGAGTGATTATCATGTGCCAGGGTCTCAATCTTCTCATCCGCATGATGAAGGGCTTCATCTAATTCAGCAAAGGCCGAATTAACGAAGCTAAAAATAGTCAATAGGATTAAAAGATAACGCATCATCTCTATAAATTTATCATAGGAATTTGTTCAGAGATAGTATTTTCTCTCAGTCTGATCTATAAAAAAAGGGCCAATACTAGGCCCTTATCTTTTATAACTTGATGATTTCTTAAGTATTTTTGCTTACTTCTTATCTAAGAAAGTCTTAAGAGCATTGAGTCCAGTATTTCTTTTCTTTGCTCTGATTTCCTTCTTTTCAAGCGCCATTTCAACATTTGTCTTCTTAGTCGAAGACTTAAACTTTCTTGGCTTCTTCGTAAATTCACCCTCATTTGCTTCACTTGCCTTGAGAGTTCTTCCATCAACTTCACGTCCATTTAAGTAATCGATGGCCTTTAACCCATCTTTCGCCTTTTCCATTCTTACAAAGGCAATTCCCTTACTCTTATCTGTTCCCGGTTGAGTTTGAAGGTTTACCGTCTTCACTTTCCCAAACTTAGCAAAGATCCCGAAAAGATCTTTCTTAGTCACTTTATAATTAAGGTTTCCTACGTAAACCGTCATTCCCTTAGGCTTGTAATTACTCTCACCTGGCCTATTAAATCTTACTGGTTTCTTGAAACTCTTATTTTCTGATTTTTGCATTTCTACTTCCTATTTCTAATATCCCCTCTATGTACCACTAACTGCTGCACAATACCACCATGTCAGTAAGAATTACCAAAATAGAGCTAAGTCACTAAAACCTCGAAAAGGACCCGCGTACCTACATAATCTTTAAAATATCAACACTCTTAGTTTCATCAATTGATTTTAGTGACTTTATCTTCTTCGAGCTTGTTCCAGTGACGATATTGAGGTCTGTCACATAACCAAGACGTGAGACGAAGAGTGAGTATGTCTTATCTGCAAGGAAGATTTTATCCTTCTTATCATAGTCAGATTTTAAGAAGCGAAGCCCATTAACTGAAAGAATCTCATCTCCAGCATTAAGACCTGATTTATAGGCCGGACCATCAAGCTCGACAGTTTTAACAATGACACGATCACCTTTAAACTCTGGTGTAAATCCTAACTCAACAGTTGGTTTCTCATACTCAACTTCGACTCCAGCAATTTTAAGAAGCTCTTCAAAATCAATATCCTCAGTCGACTTGATCATATGAATAAACTTATCAGTAATCTCTCTCCCCACAAGATCATTTAAAAGATTAAAGACCTCATCTTCTGTAACACCAACTTCTGGTTTGTCGAGATACCTCTGCCAAAGGACCTTAACAAGATCAAGAACAGACTTATCTTTATCGGCCATTAGTATATTTAGGGCAAAGAAGACTAGCCCACCCTTTAAGTAGTAACTAATAGATGAGTTATTATGGTTTTCATCTGCACGATAGAGTTTAATCCAAGCATTGAAAGAGCTATCTTCCAAAGAATGAAACTTTCTTCCAGGGATTGAGAGGTAACGATTAATATTTGTTTTAATACAATCGAGGTAATCTTGCA
>NZ_AUNJ01000441.1 GCF_000447775.1 Bacteriovorax sp. DB6_IX | reverse complement strand
GATTTAAACTCTGAAGCCTTTTTCTGCATCTGCTTCGGAGACATATCAGAACGTCTTAGAGAGTTAATCTTATCTAGTTGTTTTTCAAGCTTAGTTTTATAAATCTCAAAAGCTTTTTGTTTTTCTAGATAGAGAACACCTTCCATCGATTTCTTTTGATTTTTAAGCTGTGAATTGAGATCTCTATTTTCAACAAGTAATTTATCTAGATCAGCTTTCTTATGAGAGAGATCCTGAAGTAGCTTTTCGTAGGTCATATATTTTTGATCTAAGATACTCTTCGCATTTTCAATAATTGATGGGTCAATATTGAATTTACTTGATAGCTTCTCAAAAATCGTGAGGGCCATTGAGCTACCTGGGGTCCCAATGATAAGCCTATAATTAGGTTTATTTGTCTCGAAATCATATCCAACATGGGCAGAAATGAATTTTTCATTTGTCTGCATTTTAGTCTTTAACAACTGATGGTGAGTTGAAATAAGAACTTTCGAATCTTTAACATCTGTTAAATAAGATATAATTGAAATTGCCAGAGAAGAGGCCTCATCTGATGATGTGGAGTTGAAAATTTCATCCGCAGCGATCAGAGAGTTGTCATTAATATTTTCAAGCATCTCCAAAATTGCCGTCGTCTCTCCTGCAAAAGAGCTTAGGCCATGAGAAAGATCTTGATAATCACTATCAAAATAAAAAATATCATTTAATAGGGGGAGTCTTGCTTCAACTGCTGGAATGAAGAACCCTAGTTTTAAAAATACATGACAGAGAATTATCGTTTTAATTGAAACTGTCTTACCACCGGTGTTTGGACCAGAGATAATAAGCCCGTGCTTATCAGATGAAATTTCAATATTATTTGCTATACACCCGTCAATTAACGGGTGAAAGAAAGCTGATAATTTAATATCTCTTTCAAGGCTAACTTCAGGTCTTACTAGCCCCTTATGTATAGAATACTTCGCCTGTGTCAGATCATAGTCGTACTTCAGAATAAGTTTATAGACTCTTTGGACGTAATCATAATTTTCCGAAAGTAGTGTAGAGTAACCATGACAGATTTCATTTACGATTTCATCGATCTCAGAGATAATTTTCAATCTCTTGTTACACAACTCTCTAACTTCTGTCGGCTCTACAAATAAAGTATGTCCTGTTCCTGATCTAGAAATAATAAGACCAATATTCGCATTATAAGAATCACTTCTGACAGGAATAACATAGCGGTCATTAATAACATCGTAACCCTGAAATTGAAGTCGTTTCTCAATGTCTGCATCTTTTAATGTAGACATGACCTTTTCACGGATCTTCGTTTCTAAAGCATTTCTTTCAGCTATCTTCTTTGCAAGCTTTGGATGTCTTTCTAGATATACAGAGCCATTTCTATCAACAAATGTTCTTAATGGTTTAATGAATTTATTTCTTAGTCTCTGGCCATCATTGATCAACTCTAAAATGATATCTTTTTGTTCACCATGTGGTAGAGATTTCTTCAGTTCAAAGATGTTCTCTATAATACAGCTAACAAAATTAAGCTGTTTAAAGTCCCCGATTAATCCCTTGTTCATATTTTTTATGAAGGTGTGATTTTCCGCAGCATCGCTTACACAATCAAAGAGTATTAAATCGAAATTAATCCCATCATCTAATAAGCGTGAAAGTGTGCTAATATTATCAAGGTGACTATTGATATTCGTCTCTGTGAATACTTGTGGATTATTTGTAAAAATATCCTTAGTATCCTCAAAGTAAGAATGAAATGTGATCTGATTGGCAATTTGCTGCCAGTCAATATTGTTCAATGTTTGAAAAAGTATATTGTTGGCCATGAATTTAAATTTCTCTGAGTTATATAGTTCCTGTGAGCATCTTCGAAGTCTCTTCATTTTGGAGGAGTCTTGGAGATTTGGCAAGGTACAAAAGATATTTAGCAGTGGCAAGATGATTGTCCTAAACGTTAGAATTCCAGGAAAGACAATACATCTGTCTATTGGACGAGGTAATGACTATTGTGGAGTTTGGGCCGCTGATAAAACCGTCCCTTCTAGTCACAGAATTGTTAAAGATCGAATTTTAGAGTACTTACGAAGTAATGTTTCGGGAAAGAGTATTATTGATCTTAGGTGTGATGAAAAAGATAGATGTGTCGCTATTACACTTCACGACAAATCAGAGATATTATTCTTTTGGAAGGGGCGACGCTTACACTTTTCCCAAGTCATTCGTTTAAAAACAGGTGAAACGGCTTATGTAGAGCCAATCTATCTAAAAGGACT
>NZ_AUNJ01000440.1 GCF_000447775.1 Bacteriovorax sp. DB6_IX | reverse complement strand
TACAAATTTCAGAAACACCTGGAGATGAAGTATTTCCAGAAGAGGCCGTGATTATTCCTATTATGAATAGTCCTATCTTTCCAGGGATGATTGCACCAATTATTCTTACGGAAGATAAATTTACAGCAGAGCTAGATGAGTATCTTGTTAAGAATGGATACCTTGCTCTTAACCTTGTTAAGTCTGACTTAAAAAATGAAGAAGGTG